>CAJMPM010000007.1 GCA_905215225.1 uncultured bacterium | reverse complement strand
CTCAATCTGTTTTGGTGCACGGAAGCGTTTAATCTTTCGAGAACCGACGGCAAGCCTAATCCCTATATTATGCCCGAAGTTAAGCATATCTCCGATATGGATGCGCTGGAAGTTGCCCGGGCTCTTTTGGCTCCGCATGAGCCTTATCAGCTTAAAACTTTGCCGAAATCAGAGCGAAATCGTCTTCTGGCAGTGTTGAGGCATCGGGGGTTTACGATTGACCAGATTTCGCGTCTGACGGGAATTGGGACCAATATCATTCAAAGGGCGAAATGACGTTCCAAATGATTAAAAAATCACCGTCCTAGAATAATCATTCGCAGCTACCTGGCTTTCTTTTTGCCTTAGGGACTAATCGTCGAAGCGGGATTGGCGGCCGAAGGATAGGGCGGTGTCGCCGAACTTGTCTCGGACGGCGTCGATGGCGACCGAGAGGTCGCGACGGTCGCTGGATTGGGCTCCGCGGTCATCGATCTCGCAGAACAGGTCAGTCTGGATGCCGCCTTGGTGGTCGAAGTCGCTCATGCCGATGCCGGCTAAGCGAACATGCATGCCTTCCTGCCAGATGTTGTCGAGCAGTTCGAGTGCAACCGCCACGAAGATGTTCTCATCGTCGGTTGGATGAGGCAGCCGGCGCTGTGCCGTACGCCCGCTTCCATACGAATACTTGAGCTTGAGCGTTACCGTGGCACCCGTCAGCCCCTGACGGCGCAGACGGCGTCCCACCGACTCACCCAGCAGCGCAATCGCCGCCTCAATATCCCCACGCTCAGTCAAATCTTTCGCAAAGGTGCGTTCATTACTGACCGACTTGACCTCACGCTCCTCATCGAGACTCGTGACTTCGGAGATTTCGAGTCCCAGCGCACGCTGGCGCATGCGTTCGCCGTTGACGCCAAAAATAGAGGCCAAGGTGGATTCCGGTGCACGTGATAGCTCGCCGAGGGTGTAGATGCGCATGCGGCGCAGTCGCTCCTCGGCCGAGCGCCCGATGCCGCTCATGGCAGATACCGGCAGCGCGGCCAAAAAGCGCTGCTCGGTTCCGGGGCGCACGATGGTCAGCCCAAACGGCTTATCACGCTCGCTTGCGATCTTTGCAACCGTCTTGTTGCAGCCCACGCCAATGGCGCACGTCACTCCCAGCACTGCCCCGCGGTCGCTTATACGCCGCGCAACCAGCAGCGGGTCTTCGGGCGCATAGCGACCCGGTGTGATATCGATAAAGGCTTCGTCGATGGATACGCGCTCAACGCGCGGGGTCTCGTCGGCGAGAATCGCCATGACCTGAGCGCTGACCTCGTGGTAGCGATCGAAATGCCCATGCGTCCAAATGGCCTGCGGACAGAGGCGCCGTGCCTCGGCCGAGGGCATGGCAGAGTGCACGCCAAAGCGACGCGCCTCATACGAACACGTGGACACGACGCCACGCGAATCGGCGTCTCCGCCCACGATGAGCGGCTTGCCGCGCCATTCGGGATGATCGAGCATCTCCACGCTCGCAAAAAACGCATCGAGATCCATGAGGCCCACCGCCGGCCCCGTCCAGGGCGGCGGCGTGACGCCCGCAGCATCCTCATAACCGTATGTATGTTCGCGTCTTTCCATGTCATGAGTATACCGCGCAGCTCATGTGGGGTGCGTGGATGCGCTTGCAAATCGCGAATTCTTGTCTAAGATATGGATTTGCCCTCGACTACACCGAAGAAGTTGGTCTCACGGACTTCACCTGCCCGCGTCGATGGCGTATTATGTTCAACTGTTTGTTTGTAGTTGCAGCCTAAAGCTGCTTGGTTGGAGGAGTTTCCTTTGGCAGTCAAGATTCGCCTTGCTCGTCACGGCGCTAAGAAGCGTCCGTACTACCGTGTCGTCGTCGCCGATTCCCGCGCCCCGCGTGACGGTCGTATCATCGAGGAGGTTGGCCGCTACAACCCGATGACCGCCCCCAAGACCATCAACCTCGACCTCGAGAAGATCGCTGACTGGCAGTCCAAGGGCGCTCAGCTCACCGACGCCGTCGCTGCTCTGGTCAAGGCCGCCAACGAGGGCGAGAAGACCGAGACCGTCGTCAAGAAGTCCAAGAAGCAGCTCGCCAAAGAGGCCGAGGCCGCTAAGGCTGCCGCTGAGGCCGCTGAGGGCGCCGAGGAGTAAATCGTGCCTGAGGTTGACGCTGCACAGCTCGAGGGTGAGGCAATGCTCTCAGATCGCATCGCCGATCTCGTCGAATATCTCGTTGTTCAGATCGTCGACGACCCGGATTCCGTGAGCCTTGAGGTCATCGATGGTGACGACGCCTCCACGATTGAGGTTTCGGTTGCCGAGGATGACGTCGCTAAGGTCATCGGCCGTCGTGGCCGTACCATCAAGGCCATTCGCACGCTCGCCCGTGCACTGGCCGCTCGCCTCGACACTGCAGTCGAGGTAGAGGTTCTGGGCTAGGACCTTGAGGTCCCAGTACAAAAACATCGCCCGTGTGGTCAAGCCGCACGGAAGGAAGGGGGAGGTCCTCGCGCAGCCGCTGCGGGGGCTTCCTTCTGTATTAGAGCCGGGTATGCGCGTCGCCCTGACGCCGCCGGCGCTCAAGCGCGACCGCTTTTGCACGGTCGTGTCCGTCACCGATACGGGCGATGGCGATCTGGTCTCGTTTGAGGGCATTGACGACTTGACGGCCGCCGAGGGCATCACGGGATGCTATGTGCTGGCAAATCGTGACGACTTTGAGCTCGATTCGCTCGACGCTGCCTATACCGACCTGATGGGTCGCGAGGTGGTTGACGAGCGCTTTGGCTCGCTCGGCACGATTGTCGAGATCGTGTCGACGCCCGCCAACGATGTTTGGGTTGTCGAGGGCGATCGGTACGGCGAGGTGCTGATTCCCGTGATCGAGCAGGTTGTGCTCGATCTTCCCGATCAGGGGACAATTTCCGTCCATGTTATGGATGGTTTGATCGATATGGACAAGTAGGGAGGAAAACATGCTGATCGAGACCCTTTCGGTCTTTCCCGAGATGTTTGAGCCCGTCATGTCCACATCGATCTTGGGCCGCGCCCGCAAGGCTGGCCTTTTTGATTTTAAGGCCTACAACCTGCGTGACTGGACGCACGACCGTCATCGTACCGTTGATGACGAGCCGTACGGCGGCGGGCAGGGCATGCTCATGAAGGTCGAGCCCATCGCCGAGGCTATCGAGGCAATTCGTTCGGAGGGTTCCAAGCCCACGGTTGTGTTTTTTACGCCCTGTGGCGAGCCCTTTACGCAGCATGTTGCCGAGCGCCTGCTCAAAAGCGAGCGTCTGCTGTTTGTATGCAGCCGATACGAGGGCGTCGACGAGCGCGCGTATGCGTATGCCGACGAGCGCCTGTCGATCGGCGACTACGTGCTTACGGGCGGCGAGCTTCCCGCTATGGTCGTTGCCGACGCCGTCGTGCGTCTGATTCCCGGCGCCCTTGGTGACGAGATGAGCAACGTCGATGAGTCGTTCTCGACTGCCGAGGACGGTGGCCTGCTCGAGTACGCGCAGTACACCCGTCCCGCCGAGTTCAACGGCGAGGGCGTGCCGCCGGTGCTCGTGAGCGGTGACCATGCCAAGGTCGATGCTTGGCGTCGCAAAAACGCCATCGAGCGTACCTGTCGTTGGCGTCCCGATCTTATCGAGACGGCACATCTTACGCCCGAGGAGCGCGCGTACGCGCAAGAGATTCTGGGCGCATCGTATTCGCAGAGCGAGGAGTGAGAATGGTTCCTTCGCAGCATTCCGTGCTAAAGGGTGCGTTTGAGTGGATCGCGGTCGTCGCGATCGCACTGGTCGCTACCTTTTTGATTCGCTCGTTTGTGGTCGAACCCTTTGTGGTGCCCACCGGCTCCATGGAGTCCACGATCGAGATCGGCGACCAGATCCTGGCGCAAAAGGTGAGCCTTGAGCTCGGCCAGCCTGTCAGCCAAGGCGATATCGTGGTGTTCCACAACCCCGATGGCACCTCCGAGCATGATGTTCTTGTCAAGCGCGTTATTGCCACGGCCGGCCAGACGGTCGACCTGCAGGATGGCAAGGTGGTCGTTGACGGCCAAGCGCTCGACGAGGACTATACGACGGGCATGAGCTGGCCACTTTCGGTCCAAGCGCCCGGTGCTCAGGTAAGCTATCCCTACACCGTTCCCGACGGGTGCGTGTGGGTGATGGGCGACAACCGCGAAAACTCTGCCGACTCACGCTACTTTGGTCCCGTCGATCGCTCTGATTTGATCGCTGTGGCGCTTGTGCGCTACTGGCCGCTCAACCGCATCGGCGCTATCGACTAAAAACCGCTATAGTACAGTACCTAACCGTGTAATCGTTTCGACGAGGGGATATTAGAGGCATGAACGCTTCATCGCTTTCCTTCCAAGACATCATCCTGCGCCTCCAGCAGTACTGGGGCGAGCAGGGCTGCGTCATTATGCAGCCCTATGACTCCGAGGTCGGTGCCGGTACCTTCCATACCGCGACCACGCTGCGCTCGCTCGGTCCCGCCGAGTGGCGCACCTGCTACGCTCAGCCTTGCCGCCGTCCTGCCGACGGCCGCTACGGCGAGAACCCCAACCGCATGCAGCACTACTATCAGTTCCAGGTGCTCATCAAGCCGTCGCCGGTCAACGCCCAGGAGCTTTACCTGGGGTCTCTTGCCGCTATCGGTCTGGACCCCAACGACCATGACGTCCGTTTTGTCGAGGACGACTGGGAGAGCCCGACGCTGGGCGCCTGGGGCCTTGGCTGGGAGGTCTGGCTCAACGGCATGGAGGTCACGCAGTTTACGTACTTCCAACAGGTTGGCGGCATCGAGGTCGACCCCGTGCCCGTCGAGATCACCTATGGCCTGGAGCGTATCGCCATGTACGCCCAGGGTGTCAACTCCGTCTACGACCTGGTATGGAGCTATCTGCCCGATGGCACGCCGATGACCTATGGCGACGTGTTCCTCGAGAACGAGCGCGAGTTCAGTGCCTATAACTTTGAGGTCGCCAACGTCGAGATGATGCGTCAGAAGTTTGACGACTACGAGGCCGAGTGCCACTCCTGCCTGGAGCGCAAGCTGCCGCTGCCCGCTTACGACTGCGTCATGAAGTGCAGCCATGCCTTCAACCTGCTCGATGCTCGCGGTGCGCTGTCCGCGGTCGAGCGTGCTAACTACATCCTGCGCGTCCGCGCCGTCGCCAAGGCGTGCTGCGAGGCCTATATGGCCGAGGTCGCCGGAGTCAACGAGAATGCCGACCAGGAAGGCGAGGTGGCGTAAGCCATGGCAGACGCTAAGGATTTCCTGTTTGAGATCGGTACGGAGGAAATGCCCTCCGCACCGCTGAACAATGCCGTCAAGCAGCTCGGCACCATGATCGCCAAGGGCCTCGACGAGGCCGGTCTGGCCCATGGCGAGGTCCGCGTGATCTCGAGCCCGCGTCGTCTGGCTGCGCTCGTGGCCAACGTCGCCACCGCGACCGATGAGGTTCACGAGGTCAAGCGTGGCCCCGCGGCCAACATTGCCTTCGACGCTGACGGTAACGCCACCAAGGCCGCCCAGGGCTTTGCCCGCAAGTGCGGTGTGGCTGCCGAGGACCTGGTCCGTCGCGAGGACACCGACGGTCGCGAGTATGTGTTCGCCGAGAAGAACATTCCCTCTGCACCGGCTACCCCGATCCTGACGGCTCTGTGCGAGAAGACGATCGCCGGGCTGCAGTGGCCCAACTATCGCAGCCAGCGCTGGGGCCACGAGCACGCGACGTTTGTTCGTCCGGTCCGTTGGGTCTGCTGCCTTTTGGGTGAGGACGTTGTGCCCGTGTCCTTTGCCGACGTGACGAGTGGCAACACCACGCGCGGACATCGCGTTCTGGGCCCCGGTGACCATGTGGTCGCCAGCCCTGCCGTCTACGAGCAGGTGCTCGAGGACGCCGGCGTGCTTTCTGCCGAGCGTCGTCGTGAGGCCATCCTTGCCGGTATCGCCGAGGTCGAGGCTGCGCGCCCCGGTTGCCATGTCGACACGCCTAAGAAGGTCTTTGAGGAGGTCATCAACCTCTGCGAGTGGCCGACGGTGCTCGTCGGTACTTTCGATGAGGAGTTCCTCAAGGTCCCGCACGAGATCATCTGCGAGTCCATGCTCACCAACCAGCGCTACTTCCCGATCTATGACGGCGAGGGCAAGCTCACGCGTGAGTTCGTGGTCGTTTCCAACAGCAAGCCCGAGAACGCCGAGCGCGTGATCGACGGCAACGAGCGCGTCGTGCGCGCCCGTCTGGACGACGCAAAGTTCTTCTACGAGGAGGACCTGAAGATCTCCCTCGACGAGTTCCGTGAGCGTCTGGCCAAGGTTGCCTTCCAGGAGAAGCTCGGTAGCGTGCTCGCCAAGTCCGAGCGCATCGAGCAGCTCGCGCTCGCTATCGCCCGCGAGGCTCACCTGGGCGCCCATCTTGCCGCCGACGCTGCTCGCGCCGCGCACCTGTGCAAGGCCGACCTGGTGTCCAACGCCGTCGTCGAGTTCACGAGCCAGCAGGGCGTGATGGGCGGTTATTACGCGACCGCGATGGGGGAGAACGACGAGGTCGCTCATGCTATTCGCGATCACTATCGTCCTCGCTTTGCCGGTGACGAGCTGCCCGAGGGCACCGCTGGCTGCATCGTGGCCTGCGCCGACAAGCTCGATACCATCGCCGGTATCTTTGCCATCGGCGAGCCCCCGCCCGGCTCCTCCGACCCGTACGCGCTGCGTCGCGCCGCCATCGGCATCATCAACATCCTGCGCGATCGCCTGCCGATTGCCCCCACGTCGCTCATCGACTTCGCCCTTGAGCTCTATAGCGAGCAGGGTATCGAGTTCGATGCCGCCGAGGTCGCCCAGCAGGTTCGCGACTTCTTCCATGGCCGCCTGGTGAGCATGGCCCGCGACGAAAAGATCCCGGCCGATACCGTTGCCGCCGTCTCCGCGGTGCACATCATCGCCCCGTCCGTCTTCTTCGCCCGCTGCGCCGCCCTCGACGAGGCCCGCAAGAACGACGCCGAGACGTTCGACAACCTTGCGACCGCCTATGCCCGCGCCGCACACATCTCCAAGCCCGAGCTGGGTGCGGAGTACGACCGCGGCCTGATGGGCGAGGTCGAGCTCGCGCTTGCCGATGCCTCCGAGGCTGCTCAGACCGCTGTCGATGCCGCCCTTGCTGCCGAGGATTACCCGGCCGCATTTGTTGCCCTTGCCGCCCTGCGTGCCCCCATCGACCGCTTCTTCGACGAGGTTATGGTCATGGACAAGGACGAGCAGCTTCGCGATAATCGCCTTAAGCTGCTCAACCGCTTCGAGGCCGTTTTCTCCGGCATCGCAAACATCGGTGAGCTTGCCCGCAAAAAGTAAGCCAGCCTGCGCATAAGCGCAAAAGGAGCCCCGCATGGATTGCCCGGTCACCGCTCGTCCCACCGTTATCGTTATCTCCGACTCGCTCGGTGATACCGCTTGTGAGGTGGTGCTTGCGGCGTCCGGGCAATTTGATGAAGGGGCTTTTCGTCTCTTGCGCCTGCCCAAGGTGACCTCGGTGGAGCAGGTGGAGTCGTTTGTGGGCCCGCGCGTCGATGCCGACCATCGCGATATTGCCGTGTTCCACACCATTGTCGATCCGGCGCTTCGCGCCCGCGTGCTCGATTACCTGGGCATGCTTCATATCCGTTCGGTCGACCTGATCGGCCCGACACTTGCCGTGCTTTCGTCGCTTATCGGTGTGTCGCCCAAGGGCGTCGCGGGCGTGATTCACAGGACCGATGACCGCTATTTCCATCGCATCGAGGCCATGGAGTATTTCGTTGAGCACGATGACGGGCGCGGCTGCGACGATCTGTCGGGAGCCGATATCGTGCTGCTGGGCGTATCGCGTACGTCCAAGACGCCGCTGTCGATGTATTTGGCCTATCAGGGCTACAAGGTCGCCAATGTCCCACTGGCGCATGGCATGGAGCCGCCGAAGTCTATTTACGAGATTGACCCGATGCGGTTGTTTGGTCTGATTTCGACCGTCGACGTCATCTCTGAGATTCGCGATAGCCGCTTGGGCGATGACTACGCTCGTGCCGTTGCCGGCTCCTATGCCGAGCCCGAGAGCGTGCACAGCGAGCTCGAGGAAGCCCGTGCGCTCATGAAGCGCCTAGGCTGCTTTGTGGTGCGTACCGACGGCAAGGCCATCGAGGAAAGCGCTGCCGAGATCATTAGCCACTTGGAGGAAATCCAAGAAGCCCGTGCCCGCCGCGCCGCCCGCCGATCCCAGCAAAGCTAACTCATTGAGGTGGCTAAAAATTCACCGTCCTTAAAATACTATCTAAAAATAATGCACGATATTGGTAAAGCGATTTAGCAAAGAACTTGCATTTGACCTGCAATTTTCTTGCAGTGGTATCTTCATAAGGTAACCACCTTTACCTACCGTTTACCGCTATATTTACCACGTTTACCAAACCCCGCGCTCTCTACGCAAGCCCGCTCAACGTCCGCCGTATAGTTCCCTCACGGCCCGCATCTGGCGGGTCGATTCGTTACCACGGTCGTGCGCGTAAGTGCATGGAAGGGGAAGTATCGTGAGCGATTGCAAGAGGGTTTACCGTTTTGGAACCGACGCCCAGGGCACCTGTGTCACTGAGGGCGACAAGTCCATGAACTTCGTGCTTGGCGGCAAGGGCGCAAACCTTGCCGAGATGAGCCGCATCGGCCTGCCGGTTCCCGGTGGCTTTACCATTACCTGCCAGACCTGTGTCGAGTACTCCGGCGCCGGCAACGTCTGGCCCGAAGGCGCACTCGATGAGATCGTTGCCGCCGAGGCTGACCTCGAGGCCCGCTGCGGCAAGAAGCTCGGCGACGCCTCCGATCCGCTGCTCGTGTCGGTTCGTTCGGGCGCTCCGTTCTCCATGCCCGGCATGATGGACACGGTCCTCAACTTGGGCCTCAATGACGATTCCGTTCAGGGTCTCATCGCCCAGACGCAAAACCCGCGTTTTGCCTGGGATAGCTACCGCCGCTTTATCCAGATGTTCTCCAACGTCGTTATGGGCGTTGACGCCGACCTGTTCGAGAACGCGCTGCCCCAGGCACGCCTGGTCGCCGGCGTCCGCGTCGACTCCGAGCTTTCGGCCGAGGATCTGCAGGAGCTCGTCGAGACCTTTAAGGGCATCTTCTCCGAGAACGTCGATGCCTCCCTGTATCCCGAGCTCGAGGTCGCCGACGGCAAGCCCGTCTTCCCGCACGATCCGGAGCTCCAGCTGCGCCTTGCCATCCAGGCCGTCTTTGGCAGCTGGATGAACGAGCGCGCCTGCATCTACCGCAAGCAGCATGGCATTTCTGACGAGCTCGGCACCGCCGTCAACGTGCAGGTTATGGCCTTTGGCAACAAGGGGGAGACCTCTGCGACCGGCGTCGCTTTTACGCGCAACCCGGCCGACGGCACCAAGGAGTTCTATGGTGACTTTTTGGTTAATGCCCAGGGCGAGGATGTCGTCGCCGGCATCCGCAACACCGAGCCCATCGCCGACCTCAAGAACACTCCGGGTCTCGAGTCTGCAGGTGAGGAACTCGAGCGCGTGTTCCTGACACTCGAGGATCATTACCGCGATATGTGCGATATCGAGTTCACCATCGAGCAGGGTAAGCTCTGGATGCTCCAGACCCGCGTGGGCAAGCGCACTGCTACCGCCGCCCTGCGCATCGCTATCGAAATGGTCGAGGAGGGCCTGATCACCCGCGAGGAGGCCGTGAGCCGCATCGATCCCGCGCAGCTCGACCAACTCCTGCACCCGCAGTTTGACGCCTCCAAGAAGTACGAGGCGCTGGCGTGCGGTCTTAACGCCAGCCCCGGTGCCGCCGTGGGCGAGGTCGTGTTCTCGAGCGATGACGCCGTCGCGCGCGCCAACGAGGGTCACAAGGTTATCCTGGTTCGTTGGGAGACCAACCCCGACGACCTCGCCGGCATGATCGCCGCCGAGGGCATCCTGACCAGCCACGGTGGCAAGACGAGCCATGCCGCCGTTATCGCCCGCGGCATGGGTACGCCCTGCGTCTGCGGCGTCGAACGCTTCCATATCGACGCCGCCGAGAAGGTCGTGCGCATCGAGGGCAGCGACCGCGTGCTGCGCGATGGTGATGTCATCTCCATCGACGGCCCCCAGGGTATCGTCGTCGACGGCGCCGACGATCTGGTTTCGGCCGAGCTTACCGGCGATCAGGACACCCTCCAGTCCAGGGCCGACGAGATCCGTCTGGACGAGACCGAGGGTCACGCCAACCACGTGCGCGTCAACGCCGACAACCCCGAGGATGCCGCGCTCGCACTCGAGTTTGGTGCCGAGGCCATCGGCCTATGCCGCACCGAGCACATGTTCCTGGGTGACCGTAAGAACATCATCCAGAGCTTTATCCTGTCTGACGATGAGGCCGTGAAGCAGCAGGCCCTGGCCGACCTGCTCAAGGTTCAGACCGAGGACTTCCTGGCGATGTTCAAGATCATGTCCGGTCGCGATGTGGTCGTCCGCCTGCTCGATCCGCCGCTTCATGAGTTCCTGGATAATCCTCGCGAGCTCGAGGTCGCCATCACCAAGAAGGAAGCCGCTGGCGCCAGCGAGGAAGAGCTTGCCGCCCTGCGTGCCCGCCTGCGCCGTATCGACGGCATGGTCGAGTCGAACCCCATGCTCGGTCTGCGCGGTGTGCGCCTGTCCGTCGTCTTTAGCGATCTGCCGCTCATGCAGGTCCGCTCCGTCGCCACGGCTGCCGCTCGCCTCATCAAGGAGGGCGTCGATCCGCGTCCCGAGATTATGGTCCCGCTCGTTTCCATTACGGCCGAGCATGTTCAGACCCGCGAGGTTATCGAGCGCGTGATCGCCGAGGTTTCCGACGAAGAGGGCGTCGAGCTCAATATTCCCGTGGGCACGATGCTCGAGCTGCCGCGCGCCTGCATGGTCGCTGATGAGATCGCCCATCACGCAGACTTCTTCTGCTTTGGCACCAACGACCTCACCCAGACGACCTTCGGTTTCTCGCGTGATGACGCCGAGGCTAAGTTCATCCCGCTGTACATGCATAAGAAGATCTTGAAGGACAATCCCTTCGAGACCATCGACACAGCGGTGCTCGAGCTGGTGCGTATGGCCGTCGAGAAGGGTCGCGCCACCAACCCCGACATGCACTTTGGCGTGTGCGGCGAGCACGGCGGCGACCCCAAGTCCATCAAAGGCCTGTTTAACGTGGCCGACGTGGACTACGTGTCCTGCTCGCCCTACCGCGTGCCCCTCGCACGCCTGGCTGCCGCTCAGGCCAAGCTCGAGGCCAAGCGTTCCGCCTAACGTTTTGGGTTTAGACGCCTAGCGTAGCCCCCTTCATGCCGCCCGTCTCATTCGTGAGGCTGGCGGTTATCATGTGCGGGTTGTGTCTTTTAGTCTGCGTAAAAAATTGTTCTTGCAGCAGAAACCCGCGCGTGTATACTCGAATACGTTTGTTCAACTACGTGCCGGCCAAGGTGGTACGGCACCTCTAGAAGAGTAAGGAATTGCACATGGATTACATCCGCGCAATCGAGCGTCAGCAGATCCGCGAGGACATTCCTCAGGTTCGCGTCGCCGACAACGTCAAGGTTCACTACCGCATTAAGGAAGGCGACCGCGAGCGCATCCAGGTCTTCCAGGGCGACGTCATCCGCATGGCCGGCGCCGGTGCCCGCGAGACCTTCACCGTCCGCAAGATTTCCTTCGGTGTCGGTGTTGAGCGTACCTTCCCGCTTCACAGCCCCAAGATCGCCAAGCTCGAGGTCGTTCGTCATGGTCGCGTCCGTCGCGCCAAGCTGTACTACCTCCGCGACAAGGTGGGCAAGGCTGCTCGCATCCCCGAGAAGCGCTAAGAAGATCGCAGCGTCTGTCCACTCGTTTGGACAAAAGGGTCACCTTCGGGTGGCCCTTCTTTTTATCTGATTTGCATGCAAGGAGGGCCTGGTATGGCCAATATGACGAGCTCGGTTTCGGCATCGCAGGTTGCCGGCGAGCTGGCGAGCGCCACGTTCGAGGAGATTCCCGCCCTCGTGGAGCATTATCGCGAGGATCCGCGCCAGCAGGTGATCAAGGCTTGCGAACGTGCCCTTAAGCGCCATGCCAAGGAACTTTCCGAACGCGAGCGCGTCAACGGCATGTACGAGCTTATGCATGAGCTCGGCGGTGATGGCGTGGTCGTGGGCGTCGACGAGGTGGGCCGTGGCGCGGTAGCGGGTCCCTTGACCGTGTGTGCCGTGTGTCTTCCGATGGAGCCGCGCATCTGGGGCATCAATGATTCCAAAAAGCTCACGCCGGCGCGCCGCGAGCTGCTCTCGGTGAAGATTGCCGAGGTGGCGACTGCGATTGGATATTGCCATATCGCGCCTAAGGATATCGATGAGATGGGCATGGCCCGTGCTATCCGTACCGCCGTAGCGGGCGCCGTGGCCGCTCCGGGACTTGAACCCGACTGCGTCCTCATGGATGGCAACCCCTTGGGCGCCGTTCCTAACGAGCGCGATGTGGTGAAGGGCGATGCCAAGATCGCCTGCATCGCCGCGGCGTCCATCATGGCCAAGGTCACGCGTGACGAGATGATGGTCGAGTACGACGCCGAGTACCCCGAGTACCATCTGGCCGAGTCGAAGGGCTATGCAAGCCCCGAGCATATCGAGGCCATTCGCAAACATGGACTTTGTCCGCTGCACCGCGTGAGCTTTTGCGGAAACTTTCTGCAGACTGAGCGCCTTTTCTAGGCCAATTGTGGAGACAGGGACCTTAAGGGTTCTATAAATCTGCTGGTAGGGGCCGTGTGCAACGCTAGTGTTGCGCGCGGCCTCGCATTTGTCGGCATTTGGTTGGTTTTTGGTTTGCTTCCGGTACTTACCCGCATGAAAGGTGCCCTCATCATCGGGGCAATGCAGTGTGCGGGAAAGGAGACCCCATGAGTGCCGCAAGCAAAAAGAGCAAGACGCAGCAGCTCAAGGAGCGTTGGGAAAACGGCGAGCTCGACTGCGGGGCGATGACGCCCGAGTTTATCAAGGGACTCAGTCCTCGCGAGCTGGGCATGCTGGGCGAGCTGATCACCATCGACTACTTTAACGAGCGCGGCTACACCTTGCTGGAGCAGGGTTATCGTTGCACCGAGGGCGAGGCCGATCTGGTGCTGCTCGATGAGCTCGACGATGTCGTAGTGATGGCCGAGGTCAAGACCAGACGAGTCGCCCTGGATTGCACCACGCGGGTCTTTCCCGAGGAGGCCGTGGACGCCCAAAAGCAACGCCGCTACCGCCGCATCGCAAGTTGCTATCTCATGGAGCATTATCCGCTCAAGGCGATTCGCTTCGATGCCGTGGGTGTCACCATTCGCGGCGGGCATATCGCCGAGATCGAGCACCAGTACAACGCGTTCGATTGGCAGGTGTCGTGATGGCGTTCGAGACGTTTGCCGTTCACGCGGCCTGCATCCGCGGCGTCGAGGCGATTCACGTCACGGTCGAGGTCTCGCTTGCCGGCGGCGTTCCGGGCATTCAGATGCTCGGCATCCCGAGTATGGAGGTGATGGAGTCGCGTGGTCGCATTCGCTGTGCGATGCGCTCCGCCGGGTTCGAGATCCCACGCTCGGGCATTACGGTCAATCTGGCACCTGGCGATATTCGCAAGACCGGTAGCGGCTTTGATCTGCCCATCGCCATCGCGGTTCTAGCGGCCGATGGTCAGATTCCCCGCGACAACCTCGATCGTTGTCTTATCGCCGGCGAGCTCGGCTTGGACGGCACGGTGCTTCCTGTCAAAGGCGAGGTGGCGTTTCAGCTATTGGCTCGCGACATGGGGCTGTCTTTTATCGCCGGTAGGTCCGACCAGCATGTTCCGCTTTCGGGGGTCGACTGCGGTTTTATCGACCATCTGTCGCAGCTTGCCCACGGAATGGGCGAGGCAGCTCGGCATTATCTGGATTCTGAGGGCGGGGAGGCCACCTTTGAGCCCGAGCTCGATTATGCCGACGTGTTGGGGCAGGAGGTCGCCAAGCGCGGCATCGCGCTTGCGGCGGCAGGGGAGCTGGGCTTGCTTATGATCGGGTCTCCGGGATCGGGCAAGACCATGCTTGCGCGCCGCATGACGGGTATCTTGCCCGAGCTTTCCGTCGAGGATCAGCAAGAGGCGCTGTGTATCCATTCGGTCTTGGGTGAAAATATCGATGGCCTGCTTGCGGGGCATCGGCCGTTTCGAAGCCCCCATCACAGCATTTCGACAGCGGGCCTTATTGGCGGGGGGCGCCCGGTGCATCCGGGCGAGATCAGCCTTGCCCATGGCGGCGTGCTCTTTTTGGACGAGCTTGCCGAGTTTCCCACCGGTGTGCTGCAGACTCTTCGTCAGCCAATCGAGCGCGGCTATGTCAGGATCGTGCGCGTCGATGGCGCCTTTACGTTTCCCTCGCGCTTTCAGCTGCTTGCGGCGAGCAATCCCTGTCCCTGCGGCTTTTTGGGCGATCGCGAGGTCCCGTGTCGCTGTTCGGCATCGATGGTCGAGCGCTACCGGTCCAAGCTGCGCGGTCCCTTGGCCGACCGTATCGACCTGATGCTTGATGTGACCCGCCCCGATCCGCAGGTGATTATCGAGGGCGCCGAGGGCATGTCGTCGGCCGAGCTGCGCGACTACGTTGTCCGCGGTCGGGCTTTTCGTGCCTGGCGCGAGTCCCGTATGGATGATGCGGATGCCGAGGTTGAGGGTGCCGAGACCCGCTCTATCGATGGTGTTGTATCGACCTTTGCGCTTGATCAGGCGGCGGAAACGTGCGTGCTCGGCCTGTCGAAGCGCACGCATCTCACGGGGCGCGGCATCGTGCGCCTGGTTCGCATCGCGCGCACGATTGCCGATGTCGCCGAAAGCGAGCGGGTGACGCAAGACCACGTGCTCGAGGCGGCGATGTACCAGGGAAGGAGGGACCAATGATGGCCGAGGGGACCTTTGAGCTGCATCCAGGTGATGCGTTGTATCCCGAGACCGTTTTGGAGCTTTCTGATGTACCCCAGACGCTTTATGTGCGCGGCAATCCCGAGGTGCTTTCGACACCCGCGCTCTCCATCATCGGCGCGCGCAAGGCCTCGCCGTATGGTCTTGCCGTGGCAGAGCTTGCGGCAAAGGTGGCGGTTGAGGCGGGAGTGACGGTAGTTTCGGGCGGCGCGGTCGGTGGAGACCAGGCCTCGGGTTGGGCGGCGGTCAACGCCGGCGGCAAACACGTCGTGGTGCTGGGGACGGGCGCCGACGTGGTCTACCCGCGCTCGAGTGCGGGGCTCATCGCGCGCACGATCGATACGGGCGGCGCGGTCGTGTCCATCTCGCCTTGGGGTATGGGGCCACGTAAGTTTGCCTTCCCGCGGCGTAACCGGGTGATTGCCGCGCTTTCGCAGGCGCTCTTCGTGTCGGAGGCTGGCATGCCTTCGGGCACGTTCTCGACGGCGGAGGCCGCCATGGACCTGGGGCGCGAGCTTCA
>CAJMPM010000006.1 GCA_905215225.1 uncultured bacterium | reverse complement strand
GATAGTGACACCGACGGCGAAGGACAGGGCGCAGGTCAGGGCATAGACGATTACATTGTCGCCGCCAGCGGTCTTGGTAACGACCGCAGGATCTGCGATGTAAGCGGCGAAAGCGGTAACCAGGTAGAAGAAGGCCATGGTAAGAGCCGTGGAGATGGTGGTGTCGCGCAGGAAGGAGAACTTCTCGGGAACCTCGATCTTCTCGGTGCTGTTCTCCTCGGCGTCCTTAGCAAAAAGCGTACCGCCTGCAGCGGAGATGTAATAGGCGAGTGAACCGAAGTGGCATATGTTGATTTCATGACCATCGGTAACCTTCTCTGTGAAACGCTGACCAACGGCGGGAAGCATAGCGCTCACGAGGCCCAGGAACATGCCGCCCACGATGACAAGCTGGACATCCTGGAAGCCAGATGCCTGCAGAACGGCAGACAGCAGGCAGGCCATAAACATGCTGTGATGGCCCGTCAGGAAGATGTACTTAAACTTGGTAAAGCGGGCAATGATAATGTTCACGACGTAGCCGAGAATCAGGATCATCATGGTCTGAACGCCGAGGACGCTCTGAGCCATCGAAACGACGACCTCGTTGTTGGGCACGACGCCGGTGATGTGGAAACCGGTCTCGATGAAGGTACCCAGCGGAGCAAGGTTCTCCTGAACAACAGCGGCGCCGGCAGACAGCATGATGTAACCCAGAATGGGCTTCAGGGTGCCCGTCATCACCTTGTGGGCAGGGCGCTTGAGCGCGACAAGGCCCACAAAGGCAAATAGACCCATGATCCATGCTGGCTTGGTCAGAATCGATTGGATAAACTCAAGTATGGGAAGGATGGCTTGCATCTGCGCTTCCTTTCTCTCTAACGTGGGCGCGTTTCCCTCTTCCACAGGGAACCGCCCTTTTTTGTGCCGCTTTAGGCGTTAGCGGCGGCCGCCTTGATTGCCTCGAGGGCGTCTTCGCGGATCTTCTTCTTGTTCACATAGCTGCGAACGATCACAACGTTGCCGTGGAGCTCGGGAGCGAGTTCCTTAACGGTGATGAACAGATCCGGATTTGCGGAAGAAGCACCGTTCAGGTCCATAGACTCAACGTCGGCCTTGATGCCCTCCTCCTCGCAAAGCTCCTCGACTTTGCCAGCGAGCATCAGGCTAGACCCGATGCCGTTTCCGCATACGGTGATGATATGCATGGCAACCTTCCTCTCCTACACGTGACGGTTTTCCGTCTATCCAAAAGCGGCGACGCATCGCCGTGCCATTAAGGCCTAAAAGAATGAACGCATGGTCTCCAAAACCTGCTCGGGCGTATCGCATGCGCTGAGCTTGGCAACGCAGTCCTCGTCCTCGAACATCTGCGAAAGCTCCGCCAAGCAGCCAAGATGAGCCTTGGGGTCGGGTGCGCAAATACCCACGAGCACGTGAACCGGATCGAAATCCTCGTGTCCAATCGCAACGGCAGGGTCAAGCGTGACGATACAGATTCCCGCTTCACTCACATTGCCATCTGCCTGAGCGTGGGGCATGGCGATGCCCTCTTCCAAGACCTTATAGGGGCCGAATTTGTGATCCGATGATATCATGGCGTCAACATAGCTCTGGTCGCATTTGCCAGCGTCTACGAGCAACTTACCGCATGCCCTGATCGCTTCCTCCCAATCGGAGGCCTCAACGTGGCAGGCAACAAGCTCGGGCTTAAGAAGATCGGTCAGCATGCTCGTCCCCTACTCCTCGGGCAAGATATGAAAACCAAGCGCCTGAACGTCGCGGGCAAAGCCCTTGACCGTATCAAGCGAGTACTCAAGCAAATCTTTCCCGAAATTCTTGCGCTTGGCAAGAATGGCATTGGGGACCGTAATGATCTGGCATCCAACGGACTCCGCCTGGAAGATATTGAGGACCTCGCGCGTAGACGCCCAGAGAACCTCGGCAGCAGGCTTAACAGCAGCCTTCTTTACGGACTCCGCCATGAGGGGCAGCGGATCGACGCCGGTATCGGCAATGCGACCGGCAAAGATGGACAGAATAGAGGGGGTCTCGGCAGAAACGGCATCGACGAACTCGTCGACCTGCTCAGGCGTGAAGATAGTGGTGACGTTCACCTTGATGCCGTCGGCAGAAAGGCGCTTGACCAGCGCGGCAGTGGACTCGCCCTTGGTGTTGAGCGCCGGAATCTTAACATAGACGTTGTCTGCCCAGGTTGCGATCTCGCGAGCCTCGGCCTCCATACCAGCCTCGTCATCAGCGAAAACCTCAAAAGAGACCGACACATCGGTAATGTGCTCAAGAACCGTCTTGGCAAAAGCGCGGTAGTCGGTCACGCCACCGGCCTTCATAAGGGAAGGATTGGTCGTGAAGCCCTGAACGTTGCCATTGTCATGCATGTCAAGCATGCCCTCGAGGTTAGCGCCGTCGGCAAACACCTTAATCGCCATGTTCGGTCCTTTCTCATCTAACACTATTGCTATCGAAAGCCTTCTTCTTTGTTTCAAAAGCTTTTCGGTTTTCTTTTATAAACCATTTCAAAAGCTATCGAAAGCTCAATTGTCAACTTTCCGTGAACGGTCGAATATCGGGTGTGAACGTACTTCTTTTGGGCGGCGCCTTCAGAACAAGACCCTCTACACGCTATTTAAGTGCAAACTATCTGCTACGCATGCATTTGGGACATGCCATTCCGTTCATTTGATTCATTCGATTTTGCCTTGTTCTTTTCATATCGATACGTTATATTTCGATTACGAAAGGCGCATCTTTTGCCTTTCGTTCAAAAGGAGCGGCATATGGCATCTACTTCAGACCTTTCACCGGCCGAGCGTCAGCGATTTATTATGAACTGGCTGTCCGAAAAGCCAAATATCTCGGTATCCGACATCGTTCGCCGTTTTTCGGTTTCGGAAGTCACCGCACGACACGACCTCGTCTCGCTGGAATCCGAAGGCAAGCTGCGTCGCGTACGCGGCGGAGCGGTATCGCTTTCTCGCTCCAACGCAATCTCGTATCCCGAGGAGCGCATCAATGTCCAAGTCGAGGCCAAGGAGGCCATCGCCGCAACCGCAGCAACTCTTGTTGATGATGGCGATGTTCTGGTAATTGATATCGGCACCACAGGCTTTTACTTCGCTAAGGCCCTCATGGACAAGCGTGAGATCACCATTATCACCGGCGATCTTGCAATCGCGAACTATGCCAGCTTCAATCTCCCCAATGCTTCGGTAGTGCTGCTGGGCGGCTCCGTGCGCAAGGGTCACCTCTATCTCGCGGGCGCACTAACGCTCGACTGCATGAGCAAACTACATGCCGACAAGGCGTTTGTCAGTGCCGACGGATTCCACCCCGACCACGGTTTTACCGTCGAGCACGACTTCTCAGCCATGATCAAGCATATGTACCTGACCAACTCAAACCAGGGTTACATGATGGTTGACCAGGGAAAGTTCAACAAGACCAGTTTTTATCAGTCCGCGCAGATCGATGACCTCGATGGCATCATCGTTGATGGAGACGACGAGGGCATCATGACGGCGGCGATCGAGAGCAGTCGCAGTCATCCCAAGCTCTATATTGCAAAATAGCTCAAATGGCCGGGTCGCCCCCCACTGCGGGCGACCCGGCCATTTATTAAATCAACCCAAAGTGGCGCATAGCGGTGACAGTGCCGTCGTGTGCGACGTCGTCGGTCACGTAGTCGGCGACCGCCTTGACCTCGGGCATGGCGTTGCCCATGGCCACGGCCGTCTCGACAGCGGCGAGCATACCCAGGTCGTTGCCCGAATCGCCAAAGCCAAAGGTGCGCGCATTTCCCTCGCGGCCCAGATACGCCAGCGCTCGCGCCACGCCCACGCCCTTGTCAATGCCCTTGGGGCTCAGCTCGCGATTCTGACCACCGGTGTTGCACAGCTCAAACTCGCGATCGATAAAGCCATCATCGTTGGCTACGCGAGCCAGGTCGCTCGCGACGATGCCTACCTTGCCCACGCGCAGACGGCCGTCGACGCGCATTTCCTCGGTGCTGTGCACCACAGAAGTGCCGATCAGAGACGACTGCTCAACACCCGCGGGTTCCAGGGCAAAAGTAGCCACGTTGGTCTCGAAAAAGGCCTCAATCCCTGCCGCGGCCATACGGCGCGCAAGCTCCTCGATAACGTCCTCGTCAAAGCAGTCCTCATACACCACGCGGCCCTCGACCTCGAGCGTGGCGCCCGCCATGGCAACGACGCCCGCGGGGTCGAGCGCACGCAAGCTATCGGCGATGAGCCACAGGGGGCGACCCGTGCAGATAAACGCCTTGTGTCCCGCGTCGCGCAGACGATGAAACGCCTCGACGACCGCCTGCGAGGGGTGAACCGCCGAAAAGTCCTTGTCGGTCATGTTGTCGGGATCGAACGACGTTAGCGTGCCGTCCACGTCAAAAAAGAGCACAGCGGATTCGGGGCACGCATCAATCATATGGGTTCCTTTCGAGGATAAGGGCAAACGAAGCATCCATCATATAATGGAGCGACGCAACCAGAGAGGTCACCCATGGAATTTTACGCAAGCTGCCCCGAGGGCTTTGAGTCCGCACTCGCCGATGAGCTTAAACGCCTCGGGCTTTCGCATGTTCGCCGGCTGAAGGGCCGCGCTACATTTGAGGGCGAGCTCGAGCAAGGCTACCGCGCCTGTCTGTGGTCGCGCCTGGCGAGCCGCGTGTTCGTGGTACTCGGGCGCTTTGAGGCGCAGGATGCCGACGAGCTGTACGATAGCATTTACGACATCGCCTGGGAGAGCATCGTCCGCCCCGGCGCCACCATCGCCATCACCGCCCGCGGCGTGACCGAGCAGCTGCGCAACACGCGCTTCTCGGCCCTGCGCGCCAAGGACGCGCTGTGCGACCGCCTGGCCGAGACCACGGGACGTCGTGCCGACGTCGATGCCGCCGACCCCGATGTTCACCTACTGCTTTCGCTGCGTCAGCGTCGCGCGAGCATCAGCCTGGACCTTTCGGGCGACCCGCTGTTCAAGCGCCTGCCGCCCGCGGCGACCCGTGCCGGCGAGGGCGCGCACGTGCTGCGCCCCGACTACGCCGCCCTGGTGCTGGCGCAGGTCGGCTGGACCGCGCTATGCGAGCGCGAGCTGACGGCCGACGATTACGAAAACGAAGCCCTGCCCACGCTGGTCGACGCCTCGTGCGCCGGCGGCGGTCTGCTGCTGGAAGCCGTTAACATTCTGACTGACCGCGCCCCGGGTTTTGCACGCGAGCACTGGGGTTTTGAGGGCTGGCAGCTGCATGATGCCGCCCTGTGGGAGCAGCTGCTTGCCGAGGCGCGCGAGCGCGAGACGGCAGCACGCGAGCGCCAGGCGCGCATCGTGGCCGTAGATATCGACCCCGCCGCCCGCAAGACTGCCGAGCGCATGGTCAAGTGTGCCGGCTACAAGCGTTTTGTCGACTTCTGCGCCGCCAAGCCCGCCACCGTGCTGGACCATGCGGGCGCCGTCGCCGGCGCCGTCGTGGTCGCAGACACCACCGAAACCCCGCTTTCACTCATGCACGACGCCATGACGTTGATCGGCGAGCTGCGCCGCGCGCCCGAGCTCGCTTCGGCACCGGTCGCCGCGCTCACCCGCGATGGCCTTATGGCCCGCGCGCTCCATGCCGAGCCCGCGCGCTCCATCGCCGTCATGCCCAATAACGAAGAGGCAACTATTGAGGTTTGGTCCTCGCTCGACCACGCCGCCGCGGCATTTGAAGCTGCGACCAGTGCAGATGCCGAGGAGCAGACCGCAGACGCTCATGACGAAGCCGCCGATACTCCCATGCCCGAACCTGCTGCCACGATCGACCTGGGCGACGGCAAGCCGCTGCCCGTGCTCATCCCGGAGTCCGAGCAGTTCGCCAACCGCCTGCGTAAGAACGCCCGTCTGCGTCGCAAGTGGGCAAAGCGCGAGGGCGTGAGCTGCTACCGCGTCTACGATGCCGACCTGCCCGACTACTCCGCCGCCATCGACCTGTACGAGGGCTGCCCGCAGACGCCGGGCCGCTGGCTCGTCATCGCCGAATACGCCGCACCCAAGACCATCGATCCCGCGCTGGCCCAGGCCCGCATGCTCGACATCTTGGCCATCGCGCCGCGCATCCTTGATGTTCCGGCCGAGCATGTGCACGCCAAGGCCCGCATGCGCTCGCGCGGCGGCTCGCAGTACGGCAAGCAGGGCGCCGGCAAGGGCGGCTCGGGCGAGCGCGCCAACATCGCGCGCCGTCGTCTGCCGCTCATCGAAGAGGGCGGACTCACCTTTGCCGTCAACTTTGACGACTATTTGGATGTGGGCATCTTCCTAGACCACCGCGTCACCCGCAACCTGGTGCGCGAGCACGCCAAACAGGCGCGCCGCTTCCTCAACCTGTTCGCCTACACCGGCACCGCCACCTGCTATGCGGCCGACGGCGGCGTCGAGGAAACCGTGACAGTCGACCTCTCGAACACCTACCTGGACTGGGCCGAGCGCAATATGCGCCAGAACGGCTTTGTTGGTCCGCAGCATCATTTTGTGCGCGACGACGTGCTCGCCTGGATTCGCGACCAGCGCCAGACGCGCAACCGCTGGGACCTGATCTTTGTCGACCCGCCCACGTTCTCGAACTCGTCAAAGATGGGCCGCCGTACCTGGGATGTCCAGCGCGACCATGTTGAGCTTTTGGCCGGCGTATCGCGCCTGCTCGCACAGGGCGGACATGCCATCTTTAGCTGCAACCTGCGCGGCTTCCGCCCCGAGACGCGCAAGCTCGCGCGCACGGGCGTCGTGCTGGAGGACATTACGGCACAGACCATTCCCGAGGACTTCGCACGCAACCAGAAGGTGCACCATTGCTATATCGTGCGCCGCCTGCCCATCGAGGATGCCATGGCCGAAGTCGGCTTTAGCGCTGAGGAGATCGCCGAGCGAACCGAGGAGCTGCGCAACCCCGAAGCCCGCAAGCCTCGCGCAACGACGCCCGCGCACGCGCAGGCCAGCAACGGCAAGTCCAACTTTGCCGGCAAACCCTCCCCCGCCGGCAAGCCCAAAAAGAAGAAGTTCTACGCCAGCAAGCCCAAAGGCAAATAGACAACGTTGCGGTGGAATAGTTCCTAAAAAGCCTGGTAAAGGCCCAAACAGGAACTATTTCACCGCAACTCATATTGGGATGGTGGTTGGCGATCTAGCCTTGGGTGACCAGTCGGTAACCGATACCCACGTGCGTTTGGATATAGCGCGGGTGCGCGGGGTCGGACTCGATCTTCTTGCGCAGCGTGCCCATAAAGACACGCAAGCTCGCCAGATCGCTCTTAGTTGCCGTGCCCCAAATCTCGTGCAGGATAAACTGGTGCGTCAGCACCTTGTCGGCGTTATGCGCCAGCAGGCACAGGAGCTTGTACTCGATCGGCGTCAGATGCAGCTCCTCGCCATCCATCGTGGCGATGCCGGCATCAAAATCGATATGCAGCTCACCGGTATCGAACGAGCCCTCGGAGGCAACGCCGCCCGTTTGCGCATACGAAAGGCGCCTGAGCGTCGTGCGAATGCGCGCGAGCAGCTCCTCGACCGAAAACGGCTTGGTCAGGTAGTCGTCGGCGCCGGCATCGAGTGCGCGAATCTTGTCCGCATCCTCGCTGCGCGCCGAGACCACAATGATCGGCATGCCCGACCATGCGCGCACCGACTCCACTACCTTGACGCCGTCCATATCGGGCAGGCCCAGATCGAGCAGCACGATGCTCGGCGCCTGCGACGAGGCGGCGGCGATGGCGGCATGGGCGGTCTCAACGGCCATGTGGCGCAGACCGTGCGCCTCGAGCGCGGCAACGATAAGGTTGCGAACAGCGGGGTCGTCCTCAACGACCAAGATGAGCGGTTTCACGGCAGAGTTCGGCACAGCGCTACTCCTTATCAAACGAAACGTCGGCGGCGGGAAGTTCAATCGTAAAGACCGAGCCGTGCGGGTCCGCCGCGGCAACCTCTATGCTACCGCTATGCGCCAGCGCAATGGAGCGGCAGAGCGAAAGACCCAGGCCCACGCTGCGGTGGCTGTCGGCCAGACCATGGTTGGCGGTATAGAACGACTCAAAGATGCGTTCACGGTCCTCGGGCGTGATGCCCGGACCATCATCGGCCACCGAGCACGCCACGCGTCCATCGTCGACGCTAATCGAAATCATGATATGCGAGCCTGCGGGCGTATAGGTGATGGCGTTGTTCACCAGATTGACCACCAGCTGCACCATCAGGCGCGCGTCGACGTTGACGAGTGCCGGCTCATCGCACGCCACCACCTTAAGGTCGTGCTCGCGCACGGCCGGATTTACGTGGCGCAGTGCCTCCTCGACGATATCATCCATGAGCTCGAGCGTAGTCGACAGATGCATGCCGCCACCCTCGAGCTTGGTGATGGCGAGCAGGTTCTCGACGGTAGCGTTGAGCCATTGCGCATCCGAGCGAATGGACAGGAGCAGGCCGCGGCGCGTCTGGGCATCGAGCACGGCCGTGCCGGTCGAGCCTTGGTCGAGCAGCACGTCGGCATTGCCCGAAATACTGGTGAGCGGCGTGCGCAGATCGTGCGAGATGGAGCGCAGCAGGTTGGCGCGCAGCTGCTCGTTTTTGGCAAGCACCGCCGCTTCTTCGCGGGCCTCCATGGCGCGGGCGCGATCGAGCGCCAGCTCGCCTTCGCTCACGATGGCATCGGCAAGCGCCCGTTCCTCGTGCGTCAGCACGTCGGGCTCGGCAACGATAGCCAGCACGCCCACCACCGAGGCGGGGTCGCCCGAGCGCACGAAACCGTCGCCCGTGCGAACCGTCAGGTAGATGCCATAAAACGCCGAGCCGCCATAGGTGGCATCGAGCGGCGTTCCCACATAGGCGGACGCCGAGAGCCGCGGCGGCATCTGCGGCGCCAGCTCGTGCACCGGCGCGGCATCGCCCACGGCCGTGTACGTCGCACGCGGCAGCAGGTCCTCATCGTCGGCGTCGGCGCTGTACCATACGACCGGACAGCCCGAAAGACGCGCCAGCTGCGTTGCCATGGCATGCACAATCTGCTGCTGATCGGCACACCGCTGCAGCATGCGGTTGGTCTCGAGCACCATATGCGTGCGACGGTCGCTGGCGGCAGCCTGCGCCAAGGCGCGGCGCAGGGCCAACGCAATCGAGCTCGACACAAGCGAGACCACGAACATGATGAAGAACATGCCGGGATAGACGCGGTCGATAAGCGACAGCGAGTAGCGCGGGTCGACAAACAAGAAGTTGTAGAGCGCCACGGCGGCAGCCGAGCTCAGCAAGCAATACAGGCGACTCCAGGTAAAGAATGCGCACAGCTGAACGGCGAACACATAGACGATCATGATGCTCGGCGCGAGACCCGGATGGTCGAGCAGCGCGCCCACAATCGTCGCCGCGACCAGCAGCCCCGCCGATACGCAGGCGTCATACAGAGGAGTGCGGCGCGTCAGCGTTGTGCGCCGCCACCAAAAGCTATCGGCAATATCGCCGTCCGTACGGACGTCCATCAGCGGCCCGCCCCTCTCTCAAAAACAAAAACCACCACAAAGGGACAGGCACCTGTGTGGTGGTTTTCCCTCGTGGTGGTTCTAAGTGTAAAGCCTTCTACGACCGGCAGCCGCTAGACAAACAGCACGTGCGCGAGCAGGGCACACACGCACACCACTCCAAATACCAGCGCCACGATCGAGATCACGCGGTCGGCCATGTCCATGTTGGCACGATTCGTAAAGAACCGATCTTCGGCGGCGTCGACGCGCGCCTCACGCACCATTTCGACCACCGCCTCACGGCCATCGAGCGCCTTTGTATCCATGTTTACCTCCCCGGCCTCATGCTTATCCATCAAAACCAACTCCGTGTAGCCGCCGACGTCTACGGCCGCTCGTTGGGAGCCAGACGTTGCATCTTGTTCACGGCCTTGAACTTGGTGAACAGCGGCACGTACTCAAAGCTCACGTTGGAGTTCTCCAGGCCATACCAGCGCGCGGGTGTGCCGGCGGCGCGGCGGATGATGTACTTGAGCGTGATGGCCGTACGCTCGCTCGGCTCCACATCGCTTTCGGGCGCCAGAAGCTTACGGATCAGGACGAACTTGAACGTGCCGATGTTACCCGGATCCTTGTAGACCGAGTAGTCATGCGTCTGCGGCGGCAGCTCGCCGGTGGCAGCCAGGTCCTGAACAACCTGACGCAGGTAGGCATTGACGCGCTGGTTGATCTTGTAGCCCAGGTACAGATGCACGCGGAACACGTAGTCGGTGCCGAACGTCTCGACCGAATAGGCAAAGGTGTGCGGTTCGTCCATGGTCTCGACATTCACAAACCACCAGGCGCGGGCGCGCTTGGGATGCTTGTCCAAGATCGAATAGACGATATCGCGGTCGATGTAGTCGGTATGGGTGTCCTTGGTCAGGTACACGATGTTGTCGCTTATGCGCTCGTAACGGTCGTCGTCGCGCAGGCGCTTGAGCTGCGGCAGGTAGCTGCGCAGCGGCAGCAGCGTAAACTGGCGCTGCTCGACCGCCGTGCCGTTGTACCAGCACACCATAATGCCCATGATGAGTGCAGCCATGAGGATGGTGAAGTAGCCGCCGTGGAAGAACTTGGTGAGCGAGCTCACGAAGAAGAAGCCTTCGAGCAAAAGGAAGAAGGCCGCGAAGATCCACGGAGCAACCTTGAGCTTGCGCTCCTCATGCAGGTAGAAGAAGAGCAGCAGCGTCGTGCACATCATGGTCAGGGAGATCGCCAAGCCGTAAGCGGCCTCCATGTGCGCCGAGCTCTGGAACAGCAGCACCACGATGACGCAGCCGACAAGCATGACGTTGTTGACCATGGGGATGTAGAGCTGGCCCTTGGTCTCGGCAGGGTAGAAGACCTGCATGTGCGGCATGAGATCCAGACGGCTGGCCTCGGACACCAGCGAAAACGCGCCGGTGATGAGCGCCTGCGAGGCAATGATGGCCGCGACGGTGGAAAGGCCGACGGCAAACGGGCGCAGGCCCGGGGCGAGCATCTGGTAGAACGGGTTGAGGTCGGCAATGCCCATGAGCTCGGGGTTGGCAGCGTTGTTCATAAGCCAAGCGCCCTGGCCCATATAGGACAGCAGCAAGCAGCACTTAACGAACGGCCAGGTGGCGTAAATGTTGCCGCGGCCCACGTGGCCCATGTCGGAGTAGAGCGCCTCAGCACCGGTGGTGGCGAGGAAGCAGCTGCCCAGGATCATGATGCCCGCGTGGTTATTGGGGCTCAGCAAAAAGACGATGCCGCGCACCGGGTTGAGGCACAGCAGCACGGCGGGATGCTGGCAGACAAAGAACAGACCCGTGCCGCCCAGGAACAAAAACCACAGCGTCATGATGGGGCCAAAGGCGTGACCGATCTTGGCCGTACCGATGCGCTGCACCAAGAAGAGCGCGATGATGATGGCGAGCGTAATGGCGACGACGCGGCCCTGGTCATCGCCCAGCACGGCATGGACCGCCGGGATGGTGCGCAGGCCCTCGATGGCCGTGGTAACGGTAACGGCCGGCGTCAGAATGCCGTCGGCGAGCAGTGCCGCGCCGCCCAGCATGGCGGGGATGATAAGCCACTTGCCACAGCGCTTGACCAGGCTGTACAGGGCAAAGATGCCGCCCTCACCATGGTTATCGGCGCGCAGCGAGATGAGCACATACTTGATGGTGGTCAGCAGCGTGACCGTCCACACGACAAGGGAGAGCGCGCCGAGCACGAACTCCTCCGTGACGCTTCCGATGCCGCCGTTGCCGGCAACGAGCGCCTTGGTTACATACATAGGGCTGGTGCCGATATCGCCGTACACCACGCCCAGCGTGACGAGCATCGCCGAGATGCTCACAGGAATCGCAGCGTGCGAGGCTGCCTCCTTGGCCTTTTGTTCCATAAGCCGGTTTCCTCCCAACTTTAACGTTCGAGGGGATTATAGGTAATCGGCCCATGTTTTAATGCACTGTTTTCCCAGCTAGATAAAGATTTATACAGTCTTTAGGCTACCGCGGCGATATGAAATGTGACAAAGGGACTATCCCCTTGTCACATTCGTCATTTTCCGAGCCAGTTTTTGAACCACCACTCCATGGAGCGGCTCATCTCGGCCATAAAGGGGCTCGTGTGCTTGCGGGTGTAGATATCCACCACGCGCTCGCCTACCTCGCGGGCATGCGGACGGAACATCGCGTCCATCTCGGCCACCTGCGCGTCCATGGTCGCAGCATCGGCGCGGCAGTAGCGCTCCTCGTGCACCAGGTTCACCACGGGATGCGCAATAGCCGGGCGCTCCTTGCGGGGCGTGCCGATGATGAGCATCGACAGCGGCATGGTATAGGGCGGCAGATCGAGCAGCGCGGCAACTTCCTCGGCATTCTCGACGATATCACCGATATAGCAGCTCCCCAGGCCCAGGGCCTCGGCGGCAACCACGGCGTTTTGCGCGGCGATCACGGCGTCCTGGGCCGCGATGGCAAAGTCGCCCAAACCCGGCGCGCGGCGGGGCGCCTTGCCCGTGCGCTCGACAAACTCGGGCTCAAAGCAGCCCACGTGCTCAAACAGATCGATCCACTTGGCATAGTCGACCACAAATATAAGTGCCCAGGGTGCCTTGGCGATCATGGGCTGATGGTCGCACAGGTCGGCCAGACGGTCCAGCGTAGCCTGCTCGCGGATGCTCACGATGGAATACATCATCATGGCGCCCGCCGACGGCGCACGACTCGCCGCATGCAGAATCGCCGCCCGCTGCTCGTCGGTCACCGCCACGGGACGGTCATCGTCATCACACGCGAAGGCACGCGTGGAGGAACGGTGCTCCAACGTGTCCAGCACCGCATTGCCCGTCGTCTCGACCGGATAGCCGCACGTATCCACAGCCTTGGTGCAAACCTGCTCGTTCATCGCCTCATCCTCGCTAATTCTTTAAGAAGCCTTTACGTTTCCGTGTAATTCCCGTCCATTATCGCGCAGGTCGCCACTACATTGCGCCACACCGCCACACGTGCGCGTTAATATGGCTGGTTGTTGTGCGCAGCCACCAATTGCAGCGCATATCTTGGTAACATTCGGGTAAACCCCCGCTTTCGTAGGTTTTAGTTTGTGAGGAGTCTCAGCATGTTCGCTGCCGCCATCTCGCTCGTCGGTCTTGCGGCGACCGTCTACCTTGTCTTGCGCGAGGCCAAGGCCATTCGCGCTCAGTCGGGCACCGTTGCCAAGGGCGCCTTCGCCTGGAGCGTCGCCTTTGGCCTGTTCCAGCTCTTTTTGACCATTTGGGGCGCCGTGGGCCTCGTCGCCCAAAACGAGCCGCTCGCCTTTGTGATGCTCATCCTGACCAATGCCATTCTCACCGGTTGCGCCTGGGCCAGCATCGCCCGCGACCGCATCGCTCCGCGCGTCTTTGCATTCGCCGCGCCCGACGCCCCCGCCCCACCGGCAAGCTCGCCCGCCTGCGCGGCGCCTTTGTGGGCAAACCGCTCGTCGCCGCCGTCCTGTGCCTGCTGCTCGCCGGCGTCTTTGCGCTGCTGGGCATGGAGGTCTCGTCCAACCACGACTTTACCTGGGTCTACCCCCTGTGCATCCTGCTCGAGTGGGCCATCATCACCACGCTCATGGTCGGCCTGTTCTTCCTATTCCAGCGCCACGGCGCAGCTCCCGCCGTCCTGGCCTTCGCCCTCTTTGTCCTGGGCATTGCCGAGTTCTTCGTCATCACGTTTAAATCCATGCCCATCCAGCCGGGCGACCTTTCGGCCATCTCCACCGCCGCCGCGGTCGCCGGCAACGGCTACACCTTCTCGATCTCGCTGTTCTGCGTGCTGTCCATGGGCTTTACCGCCATCGCCATGCTGCTGTGCGAGTACGCTGGCATCGTGGCGCCGCATCGCCAGAAGGGCGCCGCCAACGCCAAGCGCATGCTGCTCACCAACCTGCTCGTCGCCGTGCTGTGCCTGGGCGGCGTGACCGCGCACGTCACCCTCATCGACTACTACAACACTCTCGGTATCACCGTCTACACCTGGCGCCCGCTCGAGAGCTACTGGCGCGAGGGCTATCTGCCCGCCTTTATTAGTGCAGCACAGTCCATCAAGCCGCCCAAACCCGCCGACTACTCCGTCGACGATGCCAAGGCCACGCTCAAAAAGTATGCCAAGGCCTACGACAAGTCCGATGCCGCCAAGAGTGACGAGCGCGCCGCCGCAAAGGAGCAATTCGACAGCGAGAAGCCCACGGTCATCGCCATCATGAACGAGACGTTCTCGGATCTGTCGATCTACCAGAACATGCGCGCCGGCTACGAGGGCCCGCAGTACTTTAAGAACCTGTCCAACTGCCTCAGCCGCGGCAAGCTCTACGTGAGCGCCTACGGCGGCGGCACCGCCAATACCGAGTTTGAGTTTATGACCGGCAACTCTATGGCCAACCTGGGCTCGGGCGTGTACCCCTACACCATCTACAACATGGAAACGACCGGGAACCTGGCAGAGCAGTTCAAGTCGCTCGGGTACTCCACCACGGCCATGCACCCCAACCACGCGACCAACTGGAACCGCGAGAACGTCTACAAGGACTTTGGCTTTGACCAGTTCCTGTCCATCAACGATTTCCAGGGAGCCGACACCCTGCGCGGCATGGTGACCGACCAGGCGACCTACGACAAGATTCTTGAGCTGCTCGATCAGAACGCCGATCCGCAGTTCATCTTCGACGTGACCATGCAGAACCACTCGGGCTACGACACGGGCCTGCTGCCGGTCGACAAGCAGATGCACCTGAACATCGACACGACCGACCTGGACGCCAAGACCGTCGAGGACGGCACGCTGTCCGATGTCGACGAGTATGTCTCGTGCATCGAGCAGTCCGACCAGGCGCTGCGTTACTTCCTCAACGCCTTGAGCAAGCTCGACCGCAAGGTGGTCGTGGTGTTCTGGGGCGATCACCAGCCGTTCTTCCCGTCCAAGTTCAACGATAAGTGGTTTACCGGCGAAGACGACGCCACCCACCAGGAGCGCTTGTGGCAGACCGACTACATCATCTGGGCCAACTACGACGTTGCCGGCTGCGACCAGACGAGCGAGGTCGACGACCTGTCCACCAACTACCTGTCCACGCAGCTTATGCAGCTGATCGGCGCCCCGCTGACCGACTACCAGAAAGCGCACATGACGCTGCGCGAGTCGCTGCCCGCTATCAACTCCGTGGGCTACGAGGACGCCAGCCTGCGCTGGGCGCTCTCCTCCAACGTCACCGGTGACGACGCCGCAGCGGCAGCCGCCACCAAGGCGCGCGAGGATTACGCCAAGATGCAATACTACGAGATGTTCCGCGACGGCAAGAACGTGTATACCGAGCACTTCCAGACCGAGGCCAACGAGACCGACCCCAACCTGGCACCGGGTACGACCAAGATCAAGTAGCGGCGTGTCTTAGCTGGTTCGTCTGCCCGGCGACGCGGAACGTAAGGTTCCCTGCTCGGACAGTCCTGCTCGCACGGAGAGCACATTAAGTGCTCTCCGGCTCGTGCGGAACTCGCGATGAACCTTACGTTCCGCGTCGCCGGGCAGACGCCTCAGTGTTGAAGCGCGGCTTGTCATGGGGGCATCTGCTGAACATATATAAGTTGAAGGCCACGTCATGTGGCCTTTTTTGCATCCGGAAAGCCCGTCCCGCCCTGAATACATCCAGCGAACGCATGCGAGCGTGTCGTCCGGGACGGTCTCGTCATCGGGGTGATGGAAAATGTCGTCCCAAACGCTTGCCACGGTTGCGCCCGCGAGTGTCAAGAAAAAAGCCTCGAGAATTTCGAGGCTTTCACATTTGTATTGTTTTGCGCGAAGGACCGCGAACGGCAAGGCTACTCGCCCAGCACGGCCTTCTTGGCGGCTGCAGCCATGTTGTCCAGGTCCTCCTTGGTGGGATGGTCCTTTGCGGCAACCCAGTTGTCGAGCAGCATCTTAAATCGGGTGTTGTCGGGATCTTGCTCGAGCATGGCCTCGTAGCGCTGCTTGACCGCGGGACCCATCTTGCCCTGGCACATTGCCCAACCCACAAGCTCGGCATCCTCGGCCAAATTGGAGGTCACGCGATTGATAATCTGCTGATAATAGCTCTGGTCGGCGCCAAAACCGCAGGTACCAAAGAGGAAAACGCGCTTGCCGTGCAGAGCGGAGAGCAGCGCGGCAACCGAAGGCGTGCACGCGCCCTTGTCGCACCAAAAACCGACGAGCACCGTGTCGGCCGCGCAGGCGCCCTGTGCCTCGAGCGCAACCTGATTTGCATCCGCATCGTCGCTCAACGCCGCGGCGTGGACAAACTCAACACCCGCAGCCTGCAGCGCGCGCTTGATCGCACCCGAAACCATCCTGGTATTACCGCTCTTGCTGTTAACCACCAAAGAGCATGTCATAGTCACGTTGCTCGTTTCCCCCAAAACTAAAGCCACTAATGCAATTTATTAGATGAATATCTTAGTACTAACGTGACAGATGTAAACCACCGTCTGTCGATTGATTAATTTGCCCCACGGGCTTGCTCACTGGGCGAATTGGCTGCGGTAGAGTTCGGCGTAGAAGCCGCCTGCCGCTAGCAGCTCGTCGTGCGTGCCGCACTCGATAATCTGCCCGTCGCGCATCACCAGAATGCAGTCGGCGTTACGAATCGTGCTCAGGCGGTGCGCCACGACAAAGCTTGTGCGGCCAGCCATGAGCTCGTCGAATGCCGCCTGCACCTGCAGCTCGGTACGCGTATCGATGCTCGACGTTGCCTCGTCCAGCAGCAGAATCGCCGGGTCGGTGAGCATGACGCGCGCGATGCACAGCAGCTGTTTTTGACCCTGGCTAAACGTGCCGCCGTCCTCGCCGATTACCGTATCTTAGCCGCCTGGCAGC
>CAJMPM010000005.1 GCA_905215225.1 uncultured bacterium | reverse complement strand
TCATATCCGCAGGTCGAGGCCCATTCCATCAGCTCATCGCGAACCGTCTCGGCAACCAGCAATGCTTTGGGATTCTGAGGCAGCAGCGCCGCCGAGGCCGCTCCGCGCACCATGCGGCCGCGCTGCAGCTTGGCGGTCTTCGCCAGCACCGAGAGCATCGTCGACTTACCGCATCCGTTACCGCCCACAACCGCATGCACCGCACCGGCCGAAAACGACGCATCGAGCCCACGCAACACCCAGCCGGACGCTCGATCGTAGCGAAACCAACCTTCCGACAGGATGGTAGCCGACCCAGCGTGCATTTTTTGGAGTATTCTACTTCCATCCGTGCGCGAGAAGGCTTCCAAGCCGTTCTCGAGCGACGTTTGCGCCACAAATTCGGACGATTTGTCCAATTCTGAACTTTTTTTCGCGCTCGATACGTCCCCGGGCGGCTCCAGAGAGCCCAAATTGTCCTCACGCCTGCTGAATACTCCGTTTTTTGCACATCGGATGGCACCCCACCCCAACGTGTCATCGGAAAACAGCGATTCTCGGCGTCCCATAGAAGCCATATCCTCCGCCTCGCGCACGCGGCCATCCTCAATCCGGTACGCACACGTCGCGTATTCGAGCATTGGGCGCGGCTGATGCGTCGCCACAACAACCGTGCAGCCCAGCTCGCGATTTACACGAAACAGCGCGTGCAGGAAATTCTTCTCCGCAACCGGATCAAGCTGAGACGTGGGCTCGTCGAGTAGCAGCACACGCGGACGCAGCGCCAGGACGGCGGCAAGCGACAGCAGCTGCTTGCGGCCACCCGAAAGCGTATCGGTATCACGATGAAGCCAGTCCTCCAGACCAAAGAAATAGCTGGTCTCGGCAACACGGCGGCGCATCTCGTCGCGCGACACACCCAGATTCTCTAGGCCAAACGCCATCTCATGCCACACGGTCTCGCACACAATCTGGTTCTCGGGATCCTGGAACACATAGCCCACGCGCTCCGCCGATGCCCGCACGTCCATGTCGGCAACGTTCTCGCCCAGCACGCGCAGTTCGCCAGTGCGCTCGCCCGCCGGCGCGATCTCGGGCTTGAGCAGCGACAGCAGCGTCGACTTACCCGATCCGGTACCGCCAACAAGCAACGCAAATGCACCTTGGGGAACAGACCAGTCGAGCCCCTCGAGCACCGCAGCATCAGCATCGGGGTAGGCAAAACTAAGGCCTCGCACCTCAATCGCCGGCGCGGCCGAGCCATATGCCACACCCGCCGCCGGGCCCCTATCCAACCGAGCCATCAGCCAAACCTCTTCTCATCAATCGCGTGCAACACGCAAGGCAGCACCATCCAGGCAGCGTACACGACATAGCCCGGCCACGGCGCCGGCACCGAGAGCTGCGGATAAAACGAATACTGCGTCGTCGCGGTCGCCGCCACGGCCACCGCGGCGGCACCAAACAGCGCGAGCCCGACCAGCGCGGCAACGTCGCTGCGCCCCAGTCGATACCGCGCATACGTCGTACGACGTGTCGCGGCACCCCACCCGCGCGAGCGCATCGCGTCCGCGCGCTCCAGCGAATCTTCCATGCCCCAGCCCATCAACACGCTCGACGCCCGCAGGTGCGATCGCACGGGATCGGTGGGCGCGCGGCCCGGCACATCAATCGCATCCTGCACCGCCAGCACCGTACGACCGCGGCGCAAAAACTGCGGGATAAGCCGCATGCACATCGAGATCATGAGCGCGATCACCGGCGCGGCGTTACCCAAAAGCGCAAGCACCTTGTCGTAGCCAAGCATCGATGCCGCCGCCTCAAACCACAGCACGCTCGCCACAAACAGCCCGCCCATGCACAGGCCGTAAACCATGCTCTCTAGATACACCGCACGCATGCCAATACGGAACAGCTCCGTCGAGCCCGAGGCGCTAAACAGCGGAGTGAGCACCGCGATGATCAAAATCACCGGCAGCTGCCAGCGAAGCGCCCCCAACGTGCGCGCGGCGCCGCGCGTCGCAAACCCGTACGCCAGCCCGCCCGCAAGTGACAGCGCAATCAGCACCGGCTGCATCGAGAACATAGTGAGTCCCAGCGTCAGCACCATGTAGAGCGCTGGCACCGCCGGATGCGACATCGAAAATGCCGCGACGGGTTCGTTGCCCGATTCCTCTCGCATGATGTCCACGGGCACCCCCGTCCTCTCGCTCAAACGCCAACGCCGCAGCGCCGCCGCCATGCACAGCCAGCGCAAACACCACGCCGGCAGCAGCGACATCGGCCGTCACGCGCCAATCGCTACGCGCTCATCATATGCCTGCGGTATCATATTGCGCCGTGTATCGTTTCCAAACACACGTCTCTATAACGTAACAGGAGATCACATGGACGCAACCGCAATTATCCTCGCCGCCGGCGAGGGCACCCGCATGAAGTCGAACCACTGCAAGGTTTCGCACAAGATCCTGGGCAAGCCCATGGTCCAGTGGATCGTCGACGCCACCATCAAGGCCGGCTGCAGCCGCGTCGTGGTCGTCATCGGCAGCCACGCCGACGAGATGCGCGCCCTTATCGACGGCGCCTACGCCAACAGCGCCACCAAGGTCGAGTGCGTCGAGCAGACCGAGCGCCTGGGCACCGGCCACGCCGTAAAGGTCGCACTCGAGGCCTGCGGCATCGCGCAAGGCCCCGTCGTCGTGCTCAACGGCGACTTGCCGCTCATCACCGCCGACACCGTCGCCAAGTTCGCGCAGACCGTCGCTACCGGCGAGCTCGCCTGCACCGTCATGACCATGACCCCGCCCGACCCCTTCGGCTACGGCCGCATCAAGCTGGGCGCCGATGGCCAAATTGAGCGCATCATCGAGCAGAAGGACTGCACGCCCGAGCAGGCCGCCACGCTGCTGGAGTGCAACGCCGGCTGCTACGCCTTCGACGGCGCGCAGCTCGCCGCCCACATTAACGAGATCGGCAACGACAACGCGCAGTCCGAGTACTACCTGCCCGACATGCTCGAAATCCTCAAGGGTCACGGCCAGGCGGTCTCCATCTTCCACTGCGATGACTACCGCGACGGCCTGGGCGTCAACAGCCGCATCCAGCTCGCGCAGCTCACCGCCATCGCGCGCGACCGCATCAACGAGCACTGGATGGCCGAGGGCGTCACGTTCATCGACCCCACGCAGGCCTGGATCGGCCCCGATGCCGTCATCGGCCGCGACACCGTCGTGTGGCCGCAGACGCACCTGATCGGCCACGTCACCGTGGGCGAGGAGTGCCAGCTCGGCCCCAACAGCCGCCTCACCGATACCACCGTCGGCAGCGGCTGCACCATCGATGAGACCATCGCCATCGAGGCCGTCATCGAGAACGGCGTCGACTGCGGCCCGCGCGCCTACCTGCGCCCGGGCACCCACATGCTCGACGGTTCCAAGGCCGGCACGCACGTGGAGATCAAGAAGTCCACGATCGGCGAGGGCTCCAAGGTTCCGCACCTGTCCTACATCGGCGACACCACCATGGGCTCCGGCGTCAACGTGGGCGCGGGCTCCATCACCTGCAACTACGACGGCGTGCACAAGCACAAGACCGTCATCGGCAAGGATGCCTTCATCGGTTCCGACACCATGATGGTCGCACCCGCTCAAATCGGCGACGGCGCGCTCGTTGCCGCCGGCTCCGTCATCACCGAGCCGGTCCCGGCAGACGCGCTCGGACTGGGCCGCGCCCGTCAGTTAAATATTGAGGGCTGGGCCGCCGATTACCGCCGCCGCCTGCACGAGGACGACGAGGTATAACGTTTTACCAAGCATCTAAGGAGCTGTTCCCATGGGGACGGCTCCTTTTTCTATGCTGACCTGCGCGACAGAATGAGTGGTCGGTTCGTGTCCGTTGACGGTAAAGACGCTATCAAGTCTCGATAAACCCCGTCGCACGGTTACAATGCAACAAGGCATCTATATGGCATTCGATATAAAGGAGAAGGGTAATGCCGATTAATGATCCCGAGAAGTCGGAGAATATGCGCAAGTCCATCCGCGTGTATTCCGGTTCCTCCAACCGTCCCCTCGCTCAGAAGATCGCTGAGTACCTTGGGGTCGAGCTTTCGGGCCTTACGCTAAAGCAGTTCGCCAATGGTGAGATTTACGCCCGCTACGACGAGACCGTCCGCGGCGCCGACGTCTTCCTGATTCAGTCCGTGGCCGGCGGCAACGTCAACGACATGCTCATGGAGCTGCTCATCGCCACCGACGCTGCCAAGCGCGCATCCGCCCGCTCCATCACCGCCGTCATCACCCACTACGGCTATGCCCGCCAGGACCGCAAGGCCGGCCCGCGCGAGCCCATCACCGCCCGCCTCGTCGCCAACCTGCTCGAGCGCGCCGGCGTCAACCGCATCATCACCCTCGACCTGCACCAGGGTCAGATCCAGGGCTTCTTCGATATCCCGGTTAACCACCTGTCCGCGCTGCCGCTGTTTGGCCAGTACTACAACGACATGCACTTCGACACCGACAACCTGGTCGTCGTCTCCCCCGACGTGGGTCGCGCCAAGGCCGCCAAGAAGCTGTCCGACATGCTCGGCTGCGACCTGGCCATCGCCCACAAGGGCCGTCCGCGCCACAACGCCGCCGAGGTCATGGGCATCATCGGTGACATCAAGGGCAAGACCTGCATCATCAACGACGACATGATCGACACCGCTGGCACCCTGTGCGCCAACGTCAAGGAGCTCAAGGCCATGGGCGCCGGCGACATCTACGTGTGCGCCACCCACGGCATCTTCTCCGGTCCGGCCATCGAGCGCCTGAACGACGCCCCGATCGTCGAGTGCCTCGTCACCGATGCCATCCCCGTCGAGGTCGGCGGCAAGATCAAGACCATCTCGGTCGCCGAGGAGTTCGCTCAGGCTATCTCCGCCGTTTACCACGAGGAGCCCGTCTCCACGCTCGTCGGCGGCGACTTCGCGCTGTAGTCGCATCGTCCTTGCAACCCGGCGCATCGCCGTCGGAACAGAAGAAACCCCCGCGCTCCCCCTTGCTTCGCAAAGGTCGCGCGGGGGTTTCTTCTGTTTCGGCGGCTCGCTCTGCCGCGGCCGTGCTTTTGTCTGGTGGGATTTCGCTGAAACGAAGTCTCGCCTTCGGCGGGCGTGGTAGCCTTTGTCGTTGATTGAACTATTTGTGTAACGAAGGGACAAATATGGCAGCTGCACAGCCGCTTAAGATTCGCATGGTTGCCGGACTTGGCAACCCTGGCGATGAGTATGCCGAGACCCGCCACAACGCTGGCTTCAAAGCGATCGACGAGTTGGCCCGTCAGGCCGGCGTCACGTACTGGAAAAACCAGGCGGGCGCCGAGGTCGCGCTCATCAATATCAACGATGCCGAGGAAGAAGGCGGCAAGCGTCAGATTGTGCTGGTCAAGCCACAGTCGTACATGAATACCTCGGGCGGTCCGATCTCCAAGCTTTGCCGCGAGTACAAAATCAAGGCCGAGGAGCTGCTCGTGATCCACGATGAGCTCGATATTCCCGCCGGCGACGTACGCGTTAAGGTGGGCGGCGGCCATGCTGGCCACAACGGGCTGCGTTCCATCATCGACAAGATGGGCAGCCGCGACTTCAGCCGCATCCGCACCGGCATCGGCAACCCTCCCGGCAAGATGGCTGTCGCCGACTACGTGCTCAAGCAGCTGCGCGCCCGCGAGGCCGAGGACTTCCAGGATACCTGCGCCCGCGCCGCAGACGCCGCCGGCCTGGCGATCGTGCACGGCGTAATCTACGCCCGCGATCACGTCAACGGCGCCGCTTCCGCCAACGGCAAACACTAAAGCCTACCATTTAGGGGCAGGTTTATTTTGGCAGGTTTTATCTGCAGAAACACCTCAGTTGCGGCATCGCAATCAACCGCGCGCCGACTTACACACATAGCGCCCCAAAGGGGGCCGGCCTCATCACAACCCGAGGCCGGCCCCCTTTGCCGTTTTACCCGATAAAACTGACCAAAATAAACCTGCCCCTATTTGGTAGGCCAAAGTGGATAAACCCTGCTCCCAACCGCCGAAGATACACGTAAGCGACATGTCCATGAGGGTATAATTTGCACCGTATGTCTGCACAACGCCTGTGCGCGTACGGTTTTATTCGGGCTACCGTCCATTTCCGTGGAGGCACGGTTCGGCGGCCCTAACAAGAGAGGGGTTCTATGTATAAGATCCTGGAGAAGACGCAGTTCTCGGAGAAGGTGTTCAAGTTCCGCATCGAGGCGCCCGCAATCGCCAAGCATGCGCACGCTGGACAGTTCCTCATGGTTCGCGCCAACGAGACGGGCGAGCGCGTCCCGTTTACCCTGGCCGGCTGGAACGGTGACGAGGGCTGGGTCGAGTTCATCTTCATGGTGATCGGCAAGACCACCGAGATGCTTTCCACCTACGAGGCCGGCGAGTCGCTGCGCGACGTCGTGGGCCCGCTGGGCGTTCCCACCGAGATGGCCGAGGGCCCCTGCGCCGTCATTGGCGGCGGCGTCGGCCTGGCAATTGCCTTCCCGGTCGCCAAGCACCTGGTCGAGACCGGTCACGAGGTGCACGCCATCATGGGCGCCCGCACCAAGGACCTCCTGCTCATGGAGGACCAGTTCCGCGAGCTCCTCGACGAGGACCACATCCACATCACCACTGACGACGGCTCCTACGGCGAGCAGGGCGTTGTCACCGCTCCGCTGGAGCGCCTGCTGCAGGACAAGGCCGTGAGCCAGGTCTTCTGCGTCGGCCCCGTTCCGATGATGAAGTTCTCGACCCTCACCGCCCAGAAGTACGACACCCCCATCACCGCGTCGCTCAACCCCATCATGGTTGACGGCACCGGTATGTGCGGCTGCTGCCGCGTCGAGGTGGGCGGCGTGACCAAGTTCGCTTGCGTCGACGGCCCCGACTTCGATGCCACCCTGGTCGACTGGGATGACCTTCGTGCCCGCCAGGCCGCTTACCGTTCCGAAGAGGGCGAGTCCCTCAAGGCCTATGAGGAAAAGAGCTGCGCATGCCACTAGTTAACGGTCGTTTCGTTGCCGATATGAAGTCGCCCCGCACCCCCGATAACGAGGAGCCGGCTGCCGAGCGCGCCTGCGACTTCCGCCCCGTCGACAAGGGCTTCACCGAGGAGATGGCGCTGGCCGAGGCCGAGCGCTGCCTCAACTGCAAGAAGCCGTTCTGTGTTGAGGGCTGCCCCGTCAACATCAACATCCCCCGCTTTATCGAGCAGATCCGCGCGAAGGACTTCGGCGGCGCCCTCGATACCATCCGCGAGGACTCCATGCTTCCCGCTATCTGCGGCCGCGTCTGCCCGCAGGAGAACCAGTGCGAGGGCAAGTGCATCCGTGGTAAGAAGTCCGAGCCCGTGGCCATCGGCCAGCTCGAGCGCTTCCTGGGTGACCGCCCCGAGCTCGCTTCCACGCCCAAGATGGCTCCCAAGAACGGCAAGAAGGTCGCCGTCGTCGGCTCCGGCCCGTCCGGCATCACCTGCGCCGGCGAGCTCGCCCGCAACGGCTTTGACGTTACCGTCTTTGAGGCATTCTTCACCGGCGGCGGCGTGCTGGTCTACGGCATCCCCGAGTTCCGTCTGCCCAAGGCAGTCGTCAAGCGCGAGATTGACGGCCTGGAGGACATGGGTGTCAAGTTTGAGTACAACTCCGTCGTGGGCAACATGGCCACGGCCGAGGAGCTGTTCGAGCAGGGCTTCGACGCCATCTACGTGGCGACCGGCGCTGGCCTGCCCAAGTTCCTCAACGTCCCCGGCGAGAACCTGCCCAACGTCTTCTTCGCGAACGAGTACCTCACCCGCGTGAACCTGATGAAGGCCAACAAGTTCCCCGAGTACGACACCCCCACCAAGCACGGCAAGAACGTCGTTGTCTTTGGCGGCGGCAACGTGGCTATGGACGCCGTCCGTACCGCCAAGCGTCTGGGCGCCGAGCACGCCATCATCGCTTACCGCCGTACCGAGGACGAGATGCCCTGCCGTCGCGCCGAGCTGCACCATGCCAAGGCCGAGGGCGTCGAGGTTCTGCCGCTCGTCTCCCCGCTCGAGTTTGTCGCTGGCGAGGACGGCTCCGTGTGCGCCGTCAAGGTCCAGAAGATGGAGCTCGGCGAGCCCGACGAGTCCGGCCGTCGTCGCCCGGTGCCCATCGAGGGCGCCATCGAGGAGATCCCCTGCGACGTCGCGATCTCGGCTATCGGCACCAACGCCAACCCCTTCGCAAAGAAGATCGGCGGCAAGATGGAGCTCAACAAGTGGGGCTACATCGTTGCCGACGAGGAGACCGGCCAGACCACCGATCCCCGCATCTGGGCCGGCGGCGACATCGTCACCGGTGCCGCTACGGTCATTCTGGCGATGGGCGCCGGCAAGAAGGCCGCCGCTTCGATCACCAAGAGCCTGCTGGGCGAGTAATCACCTGCAGCGCTAGCCATCAAACGGCAAAGTCCCCGTCGAGCACACGCCCGGCGGGGACTTTTTCTATGCCGGCCGCCCGACCACCACGATGGGGACAGGCACCTTTGTGGTGGTTTGGGGCCTGGTCGGTCGTTTTGTCTCAATCTGTAACACCTGGAGCCCATTGAGCCTTGTAGTTGTTACAGATCGAGACATTGCTCCAACCGCCTCCGCTTTGTCTCAATCTGTAACAGTTAGAGACCAAATTCCCCGCTACGTGTTACAGATCAAGACGTTAGGTTGGCAGCCGAACAGTTCATCTCAATCTGTAACATCTAGAGCCGTTTTGGACAGTTTGGTGTTACAGATTGAGATTTTACTGAAGCCGAGAATGGGCGCTGTCGCCAAAACCTAACGCTTGCGGCGCTTCGTCGCGGCGATGCCGGCCGCGGCAACGGTTGCGCCGGCGATGCCCAAGGCGGCGACCGTCATCGCGGTGGAGTCACCCGTGCTGGCGAGCTCCGTGCCGCCGGACTTCTTGCCGTTCTCGCCCTTACCCTTGGACTTGTCCGTCGTCACCGTGGTCGTCGTCGAAGTCGGACTGCCCGCAGGGACCCCGGCGCCACCAGAGCCATCCGTACCGCCACCCTGCTCGCCGCCGTCAGGCGTCGGCTCGGGCTCTGGCTTCAGACCGGGATCGGGCGTCGGCTCAGGCACCGCCTCATCGGTCACCGTAATCGTAATGTTCAGACGCTCGGAATACTCACTGTACGACATGCCAGGGCGCTGTGCCGCAATGCGCACATACATGTTGCTATCGAGCGCAATAGGCTCGGCGTACTTTACGCGGCCTTCGTCACGGCAGGGGCAGGTGTCGTTGGTGGTGTACCAAATCGTCGTGCCATCCTCGGCAGAAAGCTCCAGCTTCGTGCCCTTGGGCACCGTAATGTAGTTCTCCTTGGGCGACCATGCACCAAACGTCGTCGCACCAATCGTCGCCACCGGTCGCGCCGGTCGCACTGCCTCGGCAGACACGCGAACGTCGACCTGCTTGGACAGCGCCGTGCCGTCCACCGCCGCCGTCAACGTCGTCAAACCGGGTAGAGCACCATGCAGCACAAACGTCGCCGCGCCGTCCTCGCCCGTCACGGCCTGGGTGGCATCGACAGAGCAGATAGCCGAGGACTCCAGCCCAACACTAACCTTGGCGCCCGCAAACGGCTTGCCCGCCTTATCGGTCACGTGCGCCACCAGCTCAAAGTCACTGCCATCAAGCATGGTCACGGCCTGCTCCACGTTGAGCTTGAGCTTGTCGGCGCGAACGCCCACGACAAGCTCGCCACTTGCCCAGCGCGCCATGGCCGTGCCGGCGTAGTTGCGAGCACCGTCGAGCTCAAACGCCACCGTCGAGCCCACCTCACGCGCATCGGCATAGCGAATACGCAGCACGCGCGATAGCGGCTTGCCATTGGGATCGTCCTGTTTGTCGAGCCACGCATACGTCACGTCGCCCAAGCCCTGCGCACACAATGCGGCCAGGGTATCGTCACTCGCATCCATATACTGCGCAAACTCAACCTCGACGCAATCGGTATAGGCATGGGCCGAAACCACCTCGGGCGCCGCCGTCGACACCAAGCCAATGTTCACCTCAGTCTGAATCGGCGGCACGCGCAGCCAAGCCGAACGCGCCTCCTCATACCCGTCCTTGGTCACGCGCACCTGATACCAGCCGGTCGGCGTATTCCAGTTGTACGCACCGTCCGCACCCGTTGCAAGCGGATTGTCCTGCTCATACTCCTCGGCATCCCAACGCACAGCATTGGTACCGGCCGCATCGTCGGCGCTCCACAGCTCAACCGTCGCGCCTTCAACCGTATTGGACAGCAGGCCCTCGTACACCACGCCCGCAGGGTCGGGTGCTGCCTTGGCAGGCACATTGCGATAACGCGCCTCGAAGATCGACTGCATCTTCTCGTCCGAGATCAAGCCGTCCTTGTTGGCCTTGTAGACCTCGGCATCGGTCAGCTCGCCCCAGTTGACCGTAATGCGATTCTGGCACGCGCGCTCCACCTGCTCGCAGGCAACATCGTAGGCGCATTCGGCATTGGTCAGCTTAATCGCGCGCTCCGAACCTACGCTGGTCGAAGCCGCATCATAGGCAGCGCCCACCACGGTACCCGCCGAACCGGCCGTCAGCACGCCGGCGATTGTCATAATGGAGCCCACCGCCACATCGGTGCTGTCGTGGCAGAGCTGGCGATACAGCAGATCCTCAAACGCACGCGCCTTTTCCATGGCGTCACGCAGCGCGTAAATGCACTTCCAGTCGTCCTCGGTCTTCTCGGGCTTGGCAAGCAAGCGCGTATGCTGAAGCTCATAGCCCTCGCGCTCGCCCTTCACCTTCTGCATACGGACGTTCACGTTCTCCCAGTTCTTGCTGGCATCGTTCACGCCGTAAATGCCGGTAAAGATGCCGATACCCTGGGTCGCCGCGGGAAACGCCTGGCCGGCCGCCTTCCACGCATCGGTCTTAAAGACCTGTCCGAACATCTCGCACTCGATCTTATAGCTCTTGAGCGAACGGATCGTGCGGATGAGCTTCATATGGGCGCTCACGTCGCCGTTGCGCTTCCAGGCCATGAGCCATCCGCGCACCTTGGAGTTGTTGAGGCTATGGACCACATTCCAGTTGTCGTACAGGTTGTCCAGAATGTCGCACTGCATGGCGATCGAGTTAAACAGAAGCGCCTGGTTCTTGTTGTTATTGGAGTTCTCGATAAATTCCGACTCGATATAGGCCGTCTGCTCGCCATCGGGCGCGGCGACCTTAAAGCCCTTGACGGTATCGTCGTCAGCCGCCTTGTAGCTCAGCGAGCTGCCGAGCGCCTGGCCCAAATCGTTAAACCCGCTCGTCGACTGGCCGTTGTACTCGCTGGCCTTAATGCCCGCACACTTGTTGAGCGCCGCAGCGGTTGCGTCATTCCAGCTTCCGTATTGGTTGAGCTGGCCGATACCCATCGACTGGCCCACCAGATCCTCGGCCTGCTGGGCAATAAACTCCGCTCGCGATGCATGGTCGACGAGCTCCTTGATGGCGGCCGCATCCGCAGCGTTCGCGCCCTGGGCCGCCGCGAGTTCCTGATACCAATCCTCGCTGGTGCCGTAAGCATCCTCAAAGATCATCTTGTCCACATTGACGCCATAGCTGTCGCCCTGCTGGGTCAGCAGCGCCGCCGACCCGCCGACCGCGGCCTTGAGCTCAGCCGCAAACTGCGCGGCCTCGTCGTTGCCAGCACCATCACCCTCGCCGTCGCTGGCGGCAGGGGCGCGACGAGCCTTACGGGCAGCTCCACCTTGGGCTTCGTCCTCTTTACCGTTCTCGTCCTCCTCGGCAAACGCATCGGCGACCATCTGGTCAATCGCGTCGTTAAAGGCCTCATCGACATCATTAAACGAGTTATCCATCATATACTCGTGCCACTGCTGCACGGCATTCGAGAACTCCTTCTGGCGCTCCTCGGCCGCGGCGGAATGCTTTTTGGCCGAAGCTTTGGCGTCAAAACTCAGCATGGTCATAAGCTGGGCATTGGAGATGCGGTAGGTCTGCGGCATAAAGATTTGCTCAAAGTTGCCGCAGTTCACATAGGTCGAGTCATTCGCCTTGTTAAACTCGTCGAGCAACTTAAGGTAACCCTCGTCCACATACTCCGCCACATAGCGCACACGGGTGCCCTCGCGCGACTTTTGAGTCAGAGGAATCGTCACCGTCTTGCCATCCACGCAGTCCACGTACAGGTCGAGCGTGTCGGCGGCCTCTTCGTTTCCCACCTCGAGCGTGATGTCAAAGGTCCAGTAGGCATTCTTCTTTTGTGGCAGATGATGGAAGGTCCACAGGCTCTTGCCGGTGTCCTTGCCGTCCTTGACCAAGTTTTGCGTACCGCCACGATACGTCACATCAAAGTTCCAGACCGAAGCGCTCGGAACATAGCGCACATAATTGCGAGCCGTTACCTCGGCAGCAGCGGCGGCAACATCGGTCGAGCCCACGCGCGCTTCGAGCGTCACACGCTCGGCGGCAAGCGTATCCTGCGGCAGGTCGTATTCAATCTTGGCACGGCCGAGTTTATTGGTCTTGCCGGTGTACTTTGCGGCCGAGGCGCCCACGCCCACGGTAAGCTGCACGCTTTTTCCGGGCGCTGCGTATACGTAGGCCACATTGCCCAGTAGGCTGTGAACGTCGGTGCTGTCGACCTCGATGCGCGATCCGCTAACCTCAAGCGTGGTGCTTCCCAGTGGCAATGTCACCTCGCCCAGCGTAATAAGCGGCGAGATGGCATAGGTGCCCGCGGCCTTAGGCTTAAAGCGCACAAACACATCGGCGCCCATGCCCTTCTTCATATCGAGAACGAGGTTGTCGCCCTCCCAAGTTGTGTCAGCCCACATGGCATCGGAGCTGGCGCCGGCTTCGCGAGCGCCTGCGGACACATCCTCGACGGCATCCTTGGCCAGCGGAATCTCAATCTTGGCAGCCTGGCTGTCTTTGAGCTCGTAATGAATGCGCAGCTCGGTCTCCACGCCAACGACCGCGGACGAATCAGCGATAACCGAGCCCGCCGTCAGCCCGCGCTCGACACGATACGTCTCCACGTCAAACGTGGGGACGTCGAGCGTCACGTCGAGCTGTTTGCCGTCTTCGATCTTCACCTGCTTTTGCGCGATATGCTTACCCACGGTCAGCCCTAGGCGGCTAAACGTGGAATAGCTCGTCGCTTGGATGTCGTAGCTCGTCTTGTTAAAGGCGACGATGGTGTACGAACCGGCCTTAAGGCGCGGCGTCTCGGCCTTCATGATAGGCGTGGTGCCATCGTCTTCGTAACCCATCAGATAGGTGACGCCGTCGGCGACCAGCTTGCCGTCGGACGTACGGAACACCAGCACGCGGTTAGCGCCCTGGTAGTCGCCCTTGGTCGCGACCGTCGCCGTGCCCCAGGGCTTCAAGTCGATATCGACCTTGCCGGCCGAGGGCTTCACCGTCGCCGTCGCCCCACCCAGCTTGAGGCTGTCTTTGGGCTCGAGCGTTATCTCCAGATCCTGGTCCGCGTCGGCAATGGCCTGCGACACCACGAGCGCTGTGCCCTGGATACGGAAGTCGTTTTCCTTGTCACCCTTGGCAGGCTTAAGCGTCTTGCCGCCGTTCTTCACCGTCAGATCGATGTTATCGAGACTATCGAGCTCAATGCGTTCGGTCTTATCCTGGCCTGCGACCGGTTCGAGATAGGCCACATTAAGTTCAATCGCGCGCGAAGCCGGAATCTTGGTAAAGTCCTCCGCCTTAATCTCTCCGATATTCCATGTGCCCGTCATCTGGTCGCCCGGGCGCGCCAGCACCATGTCATAGTAACCGCTGAGCGAAATGCGCAGCGTTGCTGCCGTCTTGGAGAGGACGTTGGCAGCAACGGCGCCGTCGTCGCCAACCGTCACCGGCGTGGACTGCCCCGCCTGCAAGAGCACGGCCGCCGCGCGCTGGGGAAGTTTGCCCGTCACCTGGGCCGCCTCGCCCATCCACTCAAACGTGTAGGCAGGCTTCGAGGAATCGATGGAGTCCTTGCGATCGGCCACGGCATCGGCAAGCTTTTTGACCATCGAGGGGCTGCCAGCCGAATCGGTCGCATAGGCATAGATGGTCTGGCCTTCACTAAAGGGAATCGCATACGTTACGCCATCGATTGTCACGCGCTCATTATAGTCGCCCGGATAGCCCGCCTCACCAAACTGAAGATCGGGGTTCATCACGCGCAGGGCAACGGCATTATGGTTCGTCTCGTTTCCGTATCTCGTGTTCTCAAAAGCTCCCCACTCTATCATTTCCACGCTTTTGGGTAGCACAATCTCTTTGCCGGCAATCGCAGGATCAAGAGAGGCGAACGCGTGCGCTCCGATATATTTAACGCCGTCGCCGATCGTCACCGACGACACATGCGAGCACCCGTCAAAGGCATTGCGCTCAATCCGCTCCACCGTGCCCGGCACATTGATCTGCGTAAAGGTGAGCACTGTTGTGTCCGAGACATAGAACTGTGGCACGCCGCAATAGGCGAATGCAAGATAGTCGATAGTTTTGACCGAAGGCGGCAGCGTTGCCACCACCTTGTCGTCAAGTTGTTCACATTCCTTAAAGGCCTGCTCGGGAATCGTGGTAAAGGCCGCGTTGTTGGGCCAGGTTACCGTTTGGAGCGTCTTGCTTTTGTAGAATGCATAGCTCTTGAGCTCCTCGACCGAATCGGGCAGCGCGATCTCTTTGATGCTGCTGCCGCCCAAGCCTCCAACCGAGCGGACATGCGAATTAGGGGCGAAGGCGATCGATGTGAGCGCAGCGCTTCCCATACCCGTAAGGCTTACGACATTTTTGTCGTCGATGGTCGAGGGCACCTCCAACGTGGTAATGCCCGCGTCGCCATACTCGATAGATATTTCGTTGGTGAGGCTATCAATCGAGAAGTAGTACTGCGCGGGGGTCTGCTCGCCGGCCACGTAGCCATCGTCGTATTCGTCCTTTACGCCCGTGGCGCCCTTCGAGGTCATCCAGAGCCCAAGATCCTCATTCCAGGTTGCTTCGGCTTCGGCGGTCTCCTCCTGCTTCTGCTGTTCGGCGAGCTCCTTGCCCTCGACAAGATCGATGGCGAGCGTGGCCACGGGCGTGCTCTCGGTCTGCCCAGCGCCCGTCAGGCCTGCCGCCGATGCAATCTCGGAGTCCGGGGGCGTAGGGGTGTCACCGGCGGCGGGCACTGTGGGATCGGCAGCGCCGGCATCGGGCGCGGGGTCGGCGGAAGCAGAGTCTGACGTTTGGGCGTCAGCCGAATCGGCGGGAGCGGCGTCGGCTGCTTGGCCGTTATCCGCCTGCACAAAAGTGCCGTCGGTGGTGAGGGTCTCGGCAAACGCGCCCGCGGGCAACGAGCCCGTCACCATGGTGAGGGTCACCGCGGCAACGGTCAGGCGGCGGCAAAGCGCTCGAACAGTAGTCCACCTCATGGTCGTTCCTTTCCTGCAAACCAAAAGTCATCCAGCGTAATCGTCGTCCAAAAACAAAGCGAACGGTAGGTTCATATATACGAACCTACCGTTCTACCTGCGCAAACCGCCACAAAGGGGACAGACACCTTTGTGGTGATTTGGGGCCTGGTAGGCGAACCGATTCCGACGTTTGTCTCGATCTGTAACAGTTAGAAACCAAATATCCCGCTTGGTGTTACAGATTGAGACGTTAGGTTGGGGGTCGAACAGTTCATCTCAATCTGTAACATCTAGAACCGTTTTGGGCAGCTTGGTGTTACAGATTGAGATTTTGCTGAGGCCGAGGATAGGCGCCGTCACCAAAACCTAGCGCTTGCGGCGCTTGGTTGCGGCGAGACCGGCAGCGGCGGCGGTTGCACCGGCGATGCCCAGGGCAGCAGTCGTCATCGTGGTGGTATCCCCCGTGGCAACCAGGACAGCATCGGACTTTTTGGCCGGCGTGGCTTTCTCAACCGTCTTGCTCACCGTGGTGGTCGTAGCCGGCTTGGCCGCGGGTTTGGTCTCGGGCTTCACTTCGGGCTTGGTCTCGGGCTTAACCTCAGGCTGCGGTGTCGGCTTGGGATCCGGCGTAGGTTGCGGATCGGGAGTCGGCGTGGCTTCAGGCGTAAAGGTCAGATCGGTGTTGAGCCACAGGGTGTAGATCCAGCCGCTGTCCTCATCGGCTACGCTATCCGCGCCCTGGTAGCCGCACTCCTGGCCGTTGATCATCAGCTTGGTGTCGGGCGTGAAGTAGAAGCCGCGCGCGGACTTGAGGTAGATGCCGTAGCGATAGGTCACGCCAGGCTTAAAGGCGTCGATGTGATTCGTAATGTTCTGATCCCAGAACTTCTGAGAGTTCACTTCGCTGCCATCGCTGCCCGTCCAGAACTCACACTGAGGAAGGGAGTTGGAGGCCGTCGGAACATTCGCCGTAAAGACCGGCTTGTCGCCCGCCTTAAAGATAGTCGTGGCGCCGTTGATCTCGATAACGTCGATTGCCCGCCATTCATCAATCGGCTGCTCGCACAGCATATTGTCAGTGTGTGGCGCGAAGACGCCGTTGGCGGTCTAGATGTGGTGCGCCCAATGACCGTAGACGTTCATTTCGCAGGCATCAGACACGGTATTGTCGCCCTTGAGCCTCAGCTCAACGGAGTACATGTAGAACTTGCCCTCCTCGAAGTGGTCAATCTTCTTCATGCCCGGCGTGTACTTTGCGGGGTCGGAATACCAGAAGGCAACGGGCTTGAGCTCCGCAGGGTCGCTGCCATCCATCTCTTCCCAGCACTCATAGGCGATCTCATACTTATCGGCATCGGCGGCAGGAATCGTCGCGGTCGCACGCGGCGCCTCGCCGGGCGCGTAGTCGATTTTCACATCGTTGACGTTTAGATTCTCAAGAGCTTCGTTTTCCGACGAAGCAGGCATCGTAATTGTTTTAATAGCAGGGACATACAGGAATTCTCCGCTTAGACTCGACTTTACGGTTTCCCCGTTTACGGTAACAACGGTTTCATCGCCGAAGGAATATCCGTCTTTTGGCTTCAGCATAAGAGAATACACGTACTCTTTCCCGCTTTTAAACTTTGTAATAGTCGGCAGGGAACCATGTGAGCCGTTATCGGAATACCAGGCAGCAACGGGTTCGTTGTTTTCAAATTCCTGCCAGCATTCATAAGCGATTTCGTATTTATCTGCATCGTAGTTAGGGACACCTGCCGTCGCCTGCGGACCAGTATCCAGCTGCCAATTGAAGTTCGTATTCTGAACATTGGCAAAGGAGATGGATTCCGATTCTGATTCCGCTGCCGGGATAACAAGGCACGCCCTCTCGTAGACATGGGTGCGGGTGTAGTAGTCATCCCGGATCTCGTTAATAGTGGGTTTCCCGGTCGCCTCGGTGTCTCCTTTAAAGGCGTCGTCCGGATCACCGATGATGATATTCCCGGGCTCTGTACCCGTATACGTAAGCTTGGATCCATCATAGGTGGTCGTCATCTTTGACTAATTCTCCTTGTACTCCGTAAAGTACTTCTGCTCCTCCTTCTGTCTCTGAATCTTGCTGATATCCAGGGTAAGCGTTGTTTTATTGCTCGCACTGTCATACGCCGCATGGACGATCAAGTCCCCCAGGCCGATAAAAGTCAAAGCGCTACCATCGAGAGCAGACTGGTCTCCATCTACAAGGGCAATCCCCTTCACATACTCAATCGTTTCTTCTTTCTTGATGTCGGTGTAATTGTTCCGCACCGTAATATTGACCCTAACGCCGCTGCCGCCAACAACATCGGTCACACCGCAGGGCATGATGGCATCGTTTGCCGGCGTGGCGGAGGTGTCGCTGGGAGTGTTTTGCTCAGCGGGTGTTGCATCGCTAGATTCATCGGTGGTATCAGCCGGAGTCGTCTGCTGAGGTTCAGCGACGGTTTGTGCCGTCGGAGCATCATCAGTTGCAGGCGCGGTCGCCGGAGCCGCATCCTCCGCAACCGTCGGCGTCACCGGAGCCGCGGCAACCTCGTCCATCGCAGCGGCGGGATCCGCACACTCGGTCGCAAGCGCCAAACTCGGCAGTAGCAGCTGACCAACCATAAGCGCACACGCACCGACGCTCGCAATCCTCACACCCACGCAGCGCCAAGTACCATGAACCAGCGAGCAAGTGCGTTCGCGCTGGGCCTCCTTATCAAAGTGGCTTCCGTACATAACGGCCTCCTTGGTCGTAGGGACATACCACCATAAAGGCGCCTGTCCCCTTTGTGGTGGTCCTGTACAACCAAGATGCGCCAAATGACTCTATACGCCTAGGTTCGTAGATGCGAACCTAGGCCTCTACCTGCTGAAATACAAAGAGCCGCCGCAAGGGCATTTATGCCCACGCGGCGGCTGAAAATGGCTATGAAAGCTTGCGCTAGCGGTTGCGGCGCTTGGACGCGACGAAGCCGGCGCCGATGACGGACGCGCCGGCGATACCGAGAGCGGCTGCCGCCGTCGCGGCGCTATCGCCCGTGGCGGCCAGAACACCGGAAGTGTTTTTGGCTCCGGCAGCAGTCTTGGTCGCAACGGTCGTGGTGGTCTTTGCGTCCTTATCTACGGGCTTGAGGTCAGGCTTCTGCTCGGGACTTGGCATGGGATCGGGCTCCGGAGCCGGCTCGGGGTCCGGCGTTGGGTCCGGCTCCTGCCCGTCTCCAAAATCAATCGCCACATCATGGGCGACCTCGGCAGAACCGACGATATCCGAAATCGCAGACGAACCGGCAACACCGATGACCTGCCCGCTCTGGGAACTAGGCCATTGCCCCGTATCGACAACCTTCTTCACATCGCGCACGGCACCGTCCGTCGGAGTCGTAATCATCGCGTTCCCTCGTAAATCGATCATCGCGGCACGGAACAGTGTCGCATTCGCGCCGTTGCGGTTGATCGCATAGATTCCCGCAGTCGCGCCCGAAGCCTCAATCTTCGATTTGAAAATCTGGATACGAGGCGTTTCAAACCTGGTATTTGCCTCTGCCATGATTCCAAAACTTTGATTGCGATCGGCGTCGATGCCGCTTGCGGCAGACAGGCTTCGAGACGTGAGGTTCGACTTCTCGACAAGCATCCACACCGCACCGGCTTGCGAGCGTGCGCTAATACCCGCCGAGAGCGAAGCCGCACTACCAGCCGAAAGCGTGACATCGGCTCCGTTGACGATTTTCATGAGGGTATTCTTCTTGATACCAAACGTATTGATGCACATGGAAGCCCACGAGGCATCGCCAGTCTTAACCGACAGCCTGGCGCCATCGACGGTGACATCGCCGCCGTGCTCATAAGCGGAATCCGGCTCTTCCTGCTCGCCTTCCTGGGCAGCGTGTCTGTTTGGAATGTTATCAGCATGGATACCGCAGATGATCTCCATTGGACGCCAAGATCCTTCAGCCGATTTCGCCTCGATTTTGACATCAGCGCCCTTATCGATTGTCACGCTGCCGGCCGTCGCGCGAATGCCCGCCACGTTTTCCGCTGCACCCGAAGCCGTCGCGTTGACGCTGACGCCGCTGATGGTCACA
>CAJMPM010000004.1 GCA_905215225.1 uncultured bacterium | reverse complement strand
GATTACTACACCACCGCCCCGGGCGTGCAGCTCTACACCGGCAACTGGCTGGGCGACGAGCACGCCAAGGACGATGCCAACTATGGCTGGGGCGCCGGCTTTGCCCTCGAGGCCGAGATGTACCCCGACACGCCGCACCAGCCGCTGTTCCCGCAGGGCATCGTGGGCCCGGGTCACCCCTACAGCAATGTGATCGAATACCACTTTATGAGGCACTAAACGCACGGCGCAACATATCGCACAGTAGCGCCCGCCGGCACCACCGCCGACGGGCGTTTTGCTGCCTAGACGTTGGGGACGTTCTTAAATGACTAGTTGGATGGGGTCGGGATTGGAGCTGGGGAGGTAACGGATTTCTAGCTCTATGCCGAGTTCTTGTAGCTCTTTGAAGGCAGCGATGTCCGTATCGTCTACGGCAACGGCGGGCGTTACAGGGCGCTTGCCCTCCCCTGCCTGCATATGGCCGATGCTGATCTTGGTGATCGGCACGCCGCCCTTAACCAGCGCCAATGCATCCGCGGGCGACGCCACCATGATGAGAATCCATTGGCGCGGCGTTGCGGTATGAATGATGTCGACAGTCCTTTGCACCGAGAAAAACCGCGTCCACACGCCCTCAGGCGCCGCGACCCTCATGGGTGCCCATTGGCGCGAATCCGCCGCGATCTCATCGTTGACGATAAGGACGAGGTTGGAACCAACCGCCTCATTCCACAGCTCAACGTCTTGCCCGTAAATGAAACGATCATCGATACGCGTGAGAAGGATCTTGAGTTGAGCCATGGCTGCCCCATTCTGTTTGAGACCCATACGAGCGGGACGTCGGCCACCAACTCAACAGCAGGTCAAACGCCAAATGGGTGCCACAGACATCACACCTCTAATATTAGTGCATTTAAAGTGAGAAAAGCCGTCAGAACACTTGCGCGGATTTGCGATGTCCCGTATCATAGACAGCCGTTGACGCCTCAGTTGCGTCACCACATGGCCGCCAGCGGAGCTCAGTTGGTAGAGCACCGCTCTCGTAAAGCGGGGGTCACCGGTTCGAGCCCGGTCGCTGGCTCCATTGCACAAGATAGCCGCCTTCGGGCGGCTTTTTTGTTACCGATTTCAGGCGCACATCCGCCGGAATTCGCCCACTCGGTGGACTTCGGGTTTAATGCTTAGGGGCGGGGATTTACCAAAGCGAAATTTTAATGAAAAGAAACCCAGCTGCAACAATTGCCATGGTGAGGGCTCGAATTGGCCATATAGATCTAAAATAGTCACGATACCTTCTCTTTTGCTGAAACGATATATCTATACAAGGTTGTGAGCGGAAAACAAAAAATACGTCGATTGCTATCCGACAAACGGGTCTGGAATTGCATTCACCGGTATTTCGGGGCAGATTGATACTCATGTACGAAAGGGAACCTATGTGGTGCGTTGGGTTGGAGCTGCTGCAGGCCCGATATGGATTGCGGTCTTGCGTCCCGATGTCCAAATTGGTTTCTCTCTCTAGACGGGAAGTTGCTCATGGACGTCATATATGACGGAGATGGCTGGGTCGATCATTATACTTGGCGCCTGGTCGGCTCGAACGACAATGGGGTTGTGGTGTTTGATGGACTATGTCCAAAGCATCTCCATCCTTTTGTCTCGTCGTTAATTGAGAGTTCCGCTCGTGTTGCCCCCTACAGCTCGGCATCGCTTCATGATACGGACGTTTTGAAGACCATAAGGGAATCAATTGACGATGGCACGATGAGCGGCCCGCTGTTTTCTCGGCTTGTGGGGGTAGATGAGATTGGCTCGAAACGACTGCTTGCGGGCGAAAAAGTGGAACTCACTTATCGGTCGATGATTTCAATCCTGCGGCTAGCCGATGTTCTTCGCAAATAAACAGCTTCCCTATTCAAAAACAGAAACCCCGCCAAACGTGATTCCCCTAGGGAAACACGTTTGGCGGGGTCCTAGCGTGATATCCCTAGGGGAATCACGCCATCAGACGAACAGCTCAGCCGAGCAGCGTGCTACTCCTCCCAGTAAGCGTCTGCAAGCAGCTTAAAGCAGATCTTCTTGACCGGCTGCGCGCCATCGCCCGGGAACTCGAGCGTGGGCATGTGAGGCTCGCCGGCAACAAACAGCGCAAACTTGTCGTCAGCAAGATCGCCGGCGATCGAAGCGTCGGAATCGACCAGATCGTAGTCGTCCTTCTCGTCAAACTCCTGGACCAGCGTCAGGCTGCCCGTGGCAACCTTAAAGGCCTCGCGACCCTCGACGTCGATCTGCAGGTCGTGATAGCGCTGATGCGTCTCATAGTGAGCCTCGGCCTCGGGACGCGTCGTGGGAGCCATGACGTTCGCAAAGACCTTGTCGCCCAGAATCGGATGGCTGCCGACCTCGAGCTCCGCCGGGTCGTTCTCCTCGAGCCAATCAATCAGCACATCGAGGCCCTTGAGCATTCCGCGGTACTCCTCGATATCGCCCAATGCACCGTAAATCATCTAAATCCCCTCTCGGATCGCTTCTTTGGCGGCTACTCGGCAAACGCATTGCCGACGCTGTTGCCACCCACATACGTCTCGACCAGGGTAAGGTCGGGATTGAACACGACAACGTCGCCGTCGCGCCCCGGCATAATGCTACTGCACTTGTCGTCGGCATGAGCTAGCAAGCGATGCCGGGGGCGACGCCCAAGCTCTTACAGCTCGGTCACGACAACGCCGTTGTAGACCTCGTCCCAACGATCCATAACCAAGTGGCCAGTCATGGGATCCATGGCGTTGAGCTTGCCGCAGGTGTTGGCGGTACGCAGCACCGTCTTATCATCCGCGCCGGCTGCGATGGCGTGCGCGAAGCCGGCAATGGTCGAATCGCCAGAGCCCGTAGCGTTAACGGCAGGGATATCGGGCGTCTTTGCGCGGAACGCACGGCCATTGTGGAAGCCAACGGAGCCGGCAGCGCCCATGGACACGACGACCCAGGGGATATCGGAGAAGCGGGCGTCAGAGGCGAGCGCGGCGCGGAGCTCATCCACATCGTCGGTGGTAAAGTTCGTGCCCAGAAGGCCGTTGATCTCGGTCAGGTTAGGCTTGACCAGCTCGGGCTTAATTTCGGACTTAAGGGCGGCCTCGAGCGAAGCACCCGAGGTATCGAGCAGCACCTTGGCGCCGGCGTTCTCGGCAATGCCCGTGATCTTGGCATAGTAGTCTGCCTCAACACCGCGGGGCAGCGAACCCGAAATGGTGACGACGTCGGCCTTACCTGCAAGCTCGGTAAACTTGGCGGTAAAGGCATCGAGCTCCTCGGGGGCAATTGTCGGGCCGCTCTCGAGCAGCTCGGTCTGGTTGCCGGCGTGGAGAATGTTGAGGCAAATGCGAGTCTCGCCCTTGATGGGCACAAAGTCGTTGTTAATGCCGTTAGCGTCCATGAGCTCGGCCATATAGGCGCCCATATGGCCACCAAGCAGACCGGTTGCCACAACATCGTCGCCCAACTGACCAAGGACGCGGGCTACGTTAAGGCCCTTGCCGCCGGCGGTCTTTTCGGGCGTCACGCGGTTGACGTCGTCGATAACAAGCTCATCGAGCTGATAGCGCGTATCGACAGACGGGTTCATCGTAACGGTGAGGATCATTTTTAGCTCCTTATCTCGCAGGCTCCTTATGCCTCGCGATACGAGTCGACAAAACGGAATTACAGAATCTCAATCGTAAACGAGCGTACGATGGTTTCCTTGGGCTTGGCGACAAGGCAGCCGCGCTTATGCTCAAGTACGTCGTCCTCATCGGAGCAGGTCGAGAGGCCGCCCCAAGGCTCAACTGCCACAAAATCGCCCTCGGGCTTACTCCACACAATGAGATATGGGAAGCCCTCAAAGCTCAGGCGGACGCCCTTGTCCTCCCCCTTCTTAGAAAGCGTGACCTGGCGGCTCTCGAGCACGTCAAAGATGGTCTCCGCGAAATCGAAGAGCCCGTGCGATAGGGGCAGCGTCTTTCCCACCATGGGGTTCTTGGAGCGGTTTGCCACGTCAATCAATCCAGTCGAGGGCACGGCGGTGCAGAGCTCCGCAGCCTCGTCTTTCTCAAAACGCAACTCGTAGTCCGTATAGGACTCGCCCTCGTCGAGCGGACACCTAAAGCCGGGATGACCGCCGATAAAGAACGGCATGTCCTCGGTTCCCTCGTTGGTCACCTCATAGGAGACGCGCACGGCGGTATCCTCGAGCGTATAACGAGCGACAATCTTAAACGGATACGGATAATCGCTCAGCAGTGCGGCGTTATCCTCCGAAGCCAGGCACATCGCCAGCTCGTTCTCGCCTTGGCTCAGCAGCTTCCACTCCTGTTTGCGCGCAAACCCGTGGCGAGCGAGCTTTACATGATGCCCGGCAAACGTCATGGCGCTGTTGTCGCGCAAGCCTCCGCAAATCGGGAAGCAAATCGGTGCCTGGCCGGACCACACGGCGGGATCGCCCTGCCACAGATACTCGCGGCCTCCAGCCTCAATCGAGGTAAACGAACCGCCAGCCGTGGACACCTTAATAGAAATCGAATCGTTGGAGAGAGCGTATTCCATTGCCCATCCTTTCGAACAACTGCTTTTTGCTCGCAAGAACCCGTCTCGGCCCTGACCAAAGGACAAACCCGCACGTTCATCGATGCGTCCGGTTTCCCAGGCATGCAACGGGGTACCATACAGACATTGATGCAATTACAGCTGAAAGGCCTTCTTATGCGAACCATCATCCTTTATGCCTCACGCCACCACGGCAATACGAAAAAGCTCGTGGACGCCATCGTTGAGGCACACCCCGAAATCGATACCCTCGACGTGAAGTCACTCGGTAAAAACGAGTACCCTGACCTGCACGAATACCATCTGATCGGTGTCGCCACGGGCATCTATTACTCCGAGATCGACAAAGATATGGCGCGCGTGCTCACTAACGTGCTGCAGCCGCAGGACAAGGTGTTTGGCCTTATGACCTACGGTGGCAAAAACAAGTGGTACGGCAAGGATATCGATGGCATCTGCCGCATGAGGCAGGCCATCTTTATGGGCGTCTACGGCTGTCCCGGCTTTGATACGTGGGGGCCGTTCAAACTCACCGGCGGTGTCCAGAAGGGGCACCCAACTGCCGAAGAGATTAAGGGAGCTGTCGATTTCTTCGACAAAATCGAAGATGAGTACGGCGATATCATCGTCGAAGAGTATGCCAAGCGCGAGAAGCGTCTAGCATACGAAAAGGAGCATCCCGCGGGGGGTCTTATGGCCGGCGTCAAGCGCACGGCAAAGAAGATCGCTAACAAGCTGTAACTGTTAAGGTGCTTTTGAGCATTTAACCCATACGGCGGGTCCGAGCAGATTCGGGCCCGCCGTCTTTTTCTATCGTTACTCGGTAAAGGCGTTGCCGACGCTCTGGCCGCCAACATACGTCTCGACGAGGGTGAGCTCATGGTCGAACACGACAAAGTCGGCGTCGCGACCCGGCATGATGCTGCCGCACTTATCCTCGATGTGCGCGGAGCGCGCCGGCACCTCAGTTGCCATGCGAATGGCGATATCGGCGCTGGCGATGCCCCAGTCGACGATGTTCTTGACGCCCTGGGCAAGCGTGAGCACCGAGCCGGCAATGCTCTTGCCGTCGGCGAGCCAGCACAGGTTGTCCTTCATGATGACGTCCATGCCACCACTGGTGTAGCTGCCCTCGGGCATGCCGCCGCAACCCAGGCAGTCGGTGATGAGCACCGTGTGCTGCCAGCCCTTTGCCTGCAGCAGCGCCTTGATGGCGGCAGGGTTTACGTGCTTGCCGTCACAGATGATCTCGGCGTAGGTCTCGGGCGTAGACATGGCAGCACCCACGACACCGGGCTCACGGTGATGCAGACCGCGCTGGCCGTTATAGGTATGCGTAAAGCAGCTGGCACCGGCGTTGATGGCGGCGATGCACTCATCGTAGGTGGCGTCGGAGTGACCGATGCTGGTCACCACACCCTTGGCATTCAGAGCAGCCGCATAAGCAGCGGCACCGTCGCGCTCGGCCGCCATGGCGCTCTTAACGATGCGACCGCCCGCGGCCTCCTGCCACTGGTCGAAGACCTCCTCGGAGGGATCGATAAGATAAGCGGGGTTCTGCGCGCCCACGTGCTTCATGGTAAAGAAGGGGCCCTCCAGGTAGATGCCCTGAATGCGAGCACCGCAGAAGTCGGGGCCGCGACCCTCGTCCGCCTGAGCGATGGCGGCGCAGGCGTCTTTGATCTGCTCGACGCCATCGGTGAACGTCGTGGGCAGCCAGCTGGTGGTACCGCGACGGGCGAGCTCGGTCGAGCTGATATCGATGCCCTCGGGATCGTTATCGGTAGTTGAGTGGTTGTAGAAGCCATGGATGTGAGTATCGACCATACCCGGTGCGATCCACGATCCCGTGTAGTCCTTAATCTCGCAAGAGGGCTCGTCGGCCTGCCAGGCGCCAAAAACGCCATCCTCGACCATAAGATAGCCGCCCAGTTGCGGGCCTGCCGGCAAGAAGAACTTGTCAGCCTTAATTGCGTACGTGCTCATATGCACTCCTTGCTTCTAAAGCAGTTGACTGTGGTAATGCTTATACCCGGTCCATGTAAAAACAAAAAGCGCCCGCCCGCCGTTATGAGCGGACGGGCGCCCTTACAGGGGGACGCGATTAAGCGGTGAAGGGGTGAATCGTCACGCCCTTAACCACGCGGTTGACCGTGCCGGTGGGGCTCGGCGTATCGGGCGTGTTGCCCACGCGCACGGAGTTGAGCAGGCTGATAGCCTGGGCAAACATCACGAACGGCAGGGCAAGGTAGCCCTCGGGAAGCGCCTCGTAGCCCTTAAAGGTGAAGGACTCGCCCTCGTAGACGGTAGCGCCATCCTGCTGAACGGCAACGGTGTGCTGAGCGATCTTGTCGCCACCGATCTCGTTGAGGATGTCGATGTCGTACTGACGGGTGTAGGCGTCGTTGTTGACGAACACGAAGACGAGCGTCTTATCGTCGACGAAGGACTTAGGTCCGTGACGATAGCCCATGGAGGTGTCGTAGGAAGTAGCGACCAGACCGTGAGCGAGCTCGAGGATCTTGAGCTGGCTCTCCTGGGCAAGGCCACCGAAGGAGCCAGAACCCAAGTAGGTCACGCGGTTGAAGTCGCCAGCCAGGTAATCGGCGATCTCAGGCTCACGGGAGATGACCTCCTCGCCCATCTTGGCAATCGTCTCGACCCACTCGGCCTTCTGCTCGTCAGAGGCAGTGTCGAAAATAAGGGTGGAGAGCAGGGTCATGCAGGAATAAGAACCGGTCATGGCGAAGCCCTTGTCGTTGGCGCGCGGAATGAGCAGCGTCAGCGCATTGGGATCATCGGCAGACTCGACGGCAAGCTTGCCCTCGGGAGCGCAGGTGATGTTGAGGAACTTGACGTTGTGGACGAGCTCCTTGGCAACGGCAACGGCGGCAAGGCTCTCGGGGCTGTTGCCAGAGCGGGCAAAGGAAACCACGAGCGTGGGATCCTCGGCGCGCAGGAAGTCACGCGGAGCGCTCACGATATCGGTCGTGGCGATGGGCTTAAAGTCGTAGAGATCAGTGTTGCCAGCGTGACGCAGGTACGGGGCGCAGGTATCGCCAACGTAGTCGGACGTACCGGCACCGGTGAAGACAACGGACAGACGGCCCTCGCCCATAGCGCGAGCCTCGGCCAGGAAGGCCTCGATGGCCTCCTTGTTCTCGCGATAGATGTTGAGCGTATCACGCCAAAGCTCGGGCTGCTGAGCAATCTCGGCCGTGGTGATCTGGGCGCCGAGCTCGGTGAGCTCCTCGACACTCTTCTCGAACATTTCTAATACCTCTCTCTAGAAGTAATCCTCTGACGTGCAATTATACACTTCAGTTGGTTATCTGGTAGTAACCAGTTAAATGCAAAGAATCATCATATGGATACGATGCGAACACTAGTCGCTACGCTGGTGGTAAACCTTGTATTTAAACTGATCGGCACGAGCAACCGAGAGTGTATACTCCACAACCTCGTTTGACTCGTTATACGTAGTCCTGACCAAATCGAGCACAGGCGAGCCCTCGACAATTCCCAAAAGGTGGGCGTCGGTGGGACGGGCTATGCTCGCATAGAACTCCTCCTCGGCCACGCGTATCTTTTGCTGAAAGTCTTGCTCAATCACATCGTAAAGCGGCTTACGCTCCAGCAGCGGTCGCTTTAGGGACAGAAATTGACGAACCGGTAGATAGCTGCGTTCGACCATCATGGGCATGTTGTCGGCAGAACGAAGGCGCTTGAGCTTAAAAATGCGATCACCGATGCGCAATCCCATATGCTCGGCCAGATTCTTATCGGCCTCCATCTCGCAAAACTCGAGAATCGTGGTCTCGGGGTCGCGACCCATCGCGCGCATCTGCTCGGTAAAGCTGTAGGACTGCATAAGATTGGTTGCCTTTGCCGAACGGTCGGTCACAAAGGTACCGCGACCGTGCTGCCGAACCACCAGTCCTAAACGCTCCAGTTCCTGCAGAGCCAGGCGTACCGTAGTGCGCGAGAGACCATAGCGCTCCGAAAGTTCGCGCTCGGAAGGAATCATGTCACCGGCGCGATATTCATGGTCGATCTTTTCGGTCAGAATATCGACCAGCTGATCGTACAGCGGCTGCTTACGCGCTCCGATCGCCATCCTATCCTCCCATTTTCTCAAACTCGGCTACTACCTTGGGTGTTTAGCATTATCTGTCTGCCACACCCGAATCATTAAGAAAACAAAAGCCGCGCGCTCTTTCGAGCACGCGGCTTTTAACATACACATGGCTTAAGGGGTCGGGGTGTGAGCCGCGTAGGGACACACCCCGCAAGCTAGAGCCTTACCAGATGCTCGGCCAGAGACCAAGCGGGCCAGCGCCCAGGATGCCAAGGACGAAGAGCAGGAGAATGCCCTTGGTCGGGGTCCAGCTGTGCTTAGCGAACATGTAGTAAAGCAGCAGCGTAAGCATAAGCGGGACGAGCTTCGGGACGATGGTGTTGAGGGTGTCGGCAACAGAGAAGTTGACCGGATCCTCGGTGACGGTAGCGTAGGTCACGGACTCCATGCCGTTGCCCAGATCGGTGACGCCGCACTCGACAGCGTTGCCGTCGGCATCGGAAGCGGTAAGGGCGTTGCCGTCCTTATCGGTCATGGCGATGGTACCGGCCTCAGCGGTCTCGGTATCGATGCCCTCCATACCGGTGAAGTTCTCGGCCTCCTTCTCGGAGACGATCACGGTAGTAGCGGAGAGGCCACGGGTGGTGCCGTTGGGGATCTGGAGGTTGATCTGGGTGCCACCCATGGTGACGACCAGGCAACCGACGACGAAGACGCCCATGATGGAAGCGGCACGCGTGAAGGCCTGCATGTTGGCGGTCAGAGCGTCAATGGCGCTGGTGCCAAGCTTGTAGGACCAGTTCATGAGCCAGAAGCGCAGAGCGAACTGGACGACGTTGAAGATCACCAGGAAGATGATCGGCGCAGCGGCGTTGCCGTTGATGGCCATGTTGGAGGTGATGCCGGCCGTGATAGGCACGAGCGTCAGCCAGAACAGGGCGTCACCGATACCACCGAGCGGGCCCATTGCGGCGACGCGGACGGCGCGGATCGTGGGGATGTCAACCTTGTTCTGCTCGAGCGAAAGCACGATGCCCATAACAAAGGTGACGAGGAACGGGTGGGTGTTGAAGAACTCCAGGTTGTGGCTCATGGAAGCCGCGAGGTCGTTCTTGTTGGTGTGGATCTTCTCCAGACCGGGGATGATGGAGTAAAGCCAGCCAGCGGCCTGCATGCGCTCGTAGTTGAACGATGCCTGCAGGAAGCAGGAGCGCCAAGCCATCTTGTTGAGGGTCTTCTGGTCGAGCTGCGGAGCAGGAGTGAGATCCTCGTAGTGCTCCGGGATCACATACTCATTAGATGCCATCTTCGAAGTCACCTCCGTCAGAAACAGCTGCACCCTTCAGCTCGGTCTGCTGCTGGAAGTCCCAGAAAGCGATGCCGAAGCCGATGAGAGCGAGGATGAGCAGAGCAGGGGTTGCCAGAGAATCGTTGGCAACGGTGATGAGCGCGAGGCCAAAGCCCATGAGGAAGAAGCCCCACATATCGCGGTTCATCATAACCTTGAGCAGGACGGCGAAGCCGACGAAGCGCATCATGCCGCCTGCAGCGGACAGACCGGTCTGCAGCCAAGTCGGGATGGCGGAAGCGATGGTCTGACCAATGGTAGCGCCAGCGATGAAGAACAGGGTGACGACGACAGCGAAGATCAGGCCGAGCAGGGCCATGGCGAAGTAGTTCAGGCGCTCGATGCCCTTGGTGTCCGCGTTATGAGCCATGTTATCGGCCGTGGACATAAGCGGGGACATAAGCGTGAAGACCAGGGTAACGCCAAGCTGGCCGAGCAGGGCGAACGGAATGGCGAGGCCGACTGCCGCGTTGGGCTCGAGACCCGTAGCGATAGCGAGAATGGCTGCCATGATGCCGCCAATGACGGCGTTAGGCGGCTGAGCGCCTCCGATCGGCATGTTGCCGATCGTCATGAGCTGATAAGTACCACCCACGAGAAGACCGGTGTTGAGGTCGCCAAGGATAAGACCGATGACGGCGCCGGTGACGATGGGCTGATAGAGAGACTCGAGGAAGTCAAACTGGTCGATTGCCGCGATGAACGTGACGACGAAGACCAGAGCGATCTGGATGATCGAGTATTCCATCTTGCTCCTCCTTTCAAAATGAATGTACGCACTTTGGATATCACGTACAGAACGTCAGGGTTTCACTCCTGACAACGTGGATCACGAGGATTACGAGAAGAGCTTGCTCGTGTCCTCAACAGGCGTGCTCGGAACGCGCCTGATCTCCAACTCCACCCCCAATTCCTGCAGCTCTTTAAACGCAGCGACATCCTCGTCGTTAACTGCGACGGAGGTGGCGACTTGGCGCTTTCCTTCCGACATGTGCATGTTGCCGATGTTTACCTTCTTTATAGGCACACCGCCCTTGACGAGCGTAAGCACGTCTTCCGGTGTTTCGGCCACGATGAAGATCTTCTGGCGCGGGCTCGCCTTGCCAATGACGTCGATGGTCTTCTGCAGAGAGAAGAAACGCGTAGCGACGCCGGCGGGAGCGGCCATCTTCATGAGGTTCTGGCGCATGGTGTTGGTCGCCACGTCGTCGTTGGCGACGAGGATGAGGTTGGAGCCCAGAGTGGAGTTCCACTGGGTGGCAACCTGACCATGAACCAGTCGGTTATCGATGCGGGTAAGAAGAATGTTGGGTTCTGCCATGTTGATCAGCTTCCTTTCGTTATTTGCTGACGACAGTTACTTGATCTCCTGAATCGCGTAACGCGAAACATCTACGACGGCTCCGGATCGGACTTTGATCTGGACCTTCTCGCCTTCGATGCCTTTGACGGTTCCGTAGATACCGCCGGCGAAAAGAACCTCCTGACCCGGCTTGAGCTCGGTGTGCAGCTCCTTGAAGTACTTCTGCTTCTTCTTCATGTTGATTTGCGACCAGATGGTGTAAATCAAGCCCATGATGACAAGCAGGCCTAAAAGAGCGACCGAGGAGCTCAGGACGTTGGCTCCGAAATCGGCCATTAGATGCCGTCCTCGTCGCCGAAGATATCCTCTTCCTCGGAGTCGGCAACGGATGCGACCGTCTGGGCGGTGACGCCCGTCTGGCCAACGGTCACGGCCTGCTCGCCAAGCTCGGCGAGCGTGGCATTGCCGCGGAGGAACAGAAGCTCAATAACCATGGGAAGGTTGGTGCCAGTCAGAACCTCGACGTTGTCGACATCCTGGGCAATCATCATCGACTGGTTGAACGGGGTGCCGCCAAGCAGGTCGGTAAAGACGAGCACGCCATCGCACTCCTCGCGCATGGCGGTAATAGCGGCGCGGAGATCCTCACCGTAGGATGCGGCCTGGTCGCCCTCAAAAGGAACGACGGTAAAAGCAGGCTGGTCGCCGGCAACCATAGCGATAGCGCTTGCAAGGCCGGGTGCGAACTGTCCATGACCGGTAAGAATAAAGCCAACCATTCAAATTTCCCTTCCGAAGGTGTGTACGATCTGAGTCCGATGATTTTCGGAAGCCAGCGGGCGCTCGCCCTTAAAGCTTCTTAGAAAGCGTTCTTTGAAGACCAGTGGTTTCTAAACTGGTAGTAACCACGTGACGTGTTGTTGTCACTATATCACCCCAGAAGAGGTCGCTTTCGTTGATTCATACGGTAAAACGTTTTTGCACCGCTCACGGTGATAAATCGACCGTTTACCGGTCGTTAACACTTCTACCTGCGGTTTTGAAACCGTTTCGAAATATTTTGGCAAAAGATCGGAACTTTTTTTGTGTCTAAACAACGCAGGGCGGCTAAAAATAGCGTGAAGAAAAATTGCAGGTCATTGTGAAGATATGTGAATTGGTCTTTTTGACTTAATACCAGTTAGAACCAGTTTTGAGATTATCGGTGAACGGTAGTTTTCGACCGTTCACCGGTTACTTGCAATCGTTTGCAGTTGTTTTCCAGATGAATTAGGGGAACCCGATGGAGCGTTTGCGCGATCACGGGAAGTTTTGGCATTTGTCCTCATCCCCCGCGCGCCAAACTCCGGCATTCGAAATGAGCTAATAGCTCACGTTAATTGTTTTCAATCATTACTTACTCATTATCCGTAATTATTTATCGTTTATCGTTAATTATGATATGATACAAGTATCATCCAAAACGCCGATTGGAGGGGTTATGCTACATCGAAACGCATCTATATCGAATGAAACCATCAGCCGCGAACAGACAATAGCCAAACTGAGGAATCTCGCTCGCATCTGCAAATGGGCCACGATCTGCATTACCACCGCGCTCGCCCTGGGACTCCTCGCAGTCATTGCGATTGACCTTCTACTCATATTGCCTGGCCTCTCCCAAGGGTCGTGTCTCCAATCCGTAGAACTTCAAGCCGGCGAGGGGCCATGCCTTGCTATCGTCGGTACCGATGCGCAGGCCCCACTTATGCTCGTCGCACACGATGGTCACACTGCCATAGGGAGCCTCTTGATGACATGCCTCGCGCTTACCATCGCGATAAGCGTGCGCAGGCTTTTCTTCAACATTGAAAAGGAAGGCAGGCCCTTTGACCTTGAATGTAACCAGACACTTCGTCGAGTAGGACATTTATTCCTTATCGGCGGCGTTGCCGTGAGGCTTCTTGGTGCCGTAATCACGGGAATGATACTCTCAGGATTTGGCGGCAGCTTTACGGATGCGTTCGTCGGCCAGCTATTCGAGCCCTCCATGCTCTTTGCAGGCCTGATTATTTGCCTGATTGCCAGCATCTTCCGCTACGGGTATATCCTGCAAAAACAAGATGACGAGTTGCTCTAGGGGGAATCCATGATTATTCTGCGGCTTGACCGCATGCTCGCCGAACGCAAGATCTCATCCAAAGAGCTTGCGGAACGCGTGGGCATCTCCCAGGTCAATATGTCACGCATTAAGACGGGCAAGGTTTCTGCCATACGTTTTTCAACTCTTGACGCGATATGCCGGGCACTCGACTGCCAACCAGGCGATGTACTGGAATATATATCCGACGATGAAGCCGATAGCCTTTTTGGGCTTAAAGATGAATAGTCATAATTAAGCCGTCAATCACGCCCTCAACGCAAAAAGCCCGCTAGAACGTTGTCCGTTCTAGCGGGCTCAATCAGGTAGATCGGTTAGCGCGCAGTAGTACAGGCAAACCTTACGCAAACAGGCCGTAGATGCTGATGTTGGCCTTGGCATAGAGGCCGTTAGCGTACTCGGTCCACTTGGAGCTGGCGCTCGAAGCCTGGGACGAATACTGCTGATAGGCGGTGTAGTAGGCGGTCATGGCCTGCTTATAGGTAGCGCTATCGGCCGTAAAGGCATCGTCAGCGAAGGCCTTGGCATAGGTGCTGTCGGCATCCTTCCAGGTACCCTTTGAGCTATCCCACTCATCGCCGGCAAGGTTGATAATGTAGTCGGCGTAGTCCTTGCTCGCGGTCTCCTCGTTGCCGTCAGCAGGCTCGGTCGGGGCGGTCGGCATGCTTGCGGAGCTGTCGCCGACCTTCTTCTTGTAGAGCTTCTGCAGCGTCGCGGACTGGCTGACGATCTGCTTGGCTTGGTCCTTGGACACGCCATACAGCGTGGCCATGGTCTTGTAGTCGGAGGTGCCGATGGAATCCTCGGCGTACTTCTTCATCTCCTTAGAAGAGACGGTAATGCCCTCGTCCTCGGCAGCATCGAGCAGAATCTTGTTGCGCACGTAGGACAGGATGACGTCGGCAGAGGGAGCGGTGTAGTTGCCATCGCCATCCTTGACGGTGTCGAGGCTGTACTGGCTCTCAATGGCCTCGCGCGCGGTGATGTCGCTCTTCTTGCCGTTGTAGCTGTAGCTTGCCACGGTCGAATCGAGCTGGTCCTCGGTGAGGGTCGCCGAGCCGACGCCCTTGCCGCCAAAACCACCGTTGCCGATAAAGCAGCCGACCACAGCAGCAATCACGACTGCAACCACAAAGGCGGCAACCATCGTCTTCTTGAGCTTGGATGCATGGTCGTCCACGTCGGAGTCGTCCTCGTCCTGCTCCTCGGGCATGAGGTTCTCGTCAGCGGCATCCGCGGCAATCTGAGCCTCCAGGCGGGCGTCCTCCTCCTCGGCGGTCGTGCCGGCAGCAATGTGCTCGGCAGACGTGCCGGCGACCAGGTCGATATTCTCGTCCTCGTCACCGTCGGGGCCTTCGCCGCGCTCGATGATCTGGATGCCGTCGATCTCGTCCTTCTCGTCCTTCTTTTGAATCAGACCCATATCAGTTACTCCTTGTTAGGAAACATAGTCCGCAATAGAATACGCCCGACAGAGCGCCGGGCGTATTGATTCTTAGGTTATACGCAAACACTTAAGTACTATTTAGGCGTTTGCAGCGTGCATACCTTAGGCCAGGTGCGCGATGACGGCATCGGCAAATGCCTGCGTGCCCACAGCACCCTCAACGGAGCCAGTCTGGGCACGACGCACGTCACCGGTAACTTGCTCGCCCTCGTCGAGCGTGGCAGATACGGCGGCACGAATGCGATTGGCCGCATCGTTCTCGCCCAGGTGATCGAGCATCATCGCAGCAGAGAGGATCTCGGCCGTGGGGTTGGCGATATCCTGGCCAGCGATATCGGGCGCGGAGCCGTGCGTTGCCTCGAAGATAGCGCAGTCGGCACCGATGTTGGAGCCGGGGGCCATACCCAGGCCGCCCACCAGGCCGGCGCACAGGTCGCTCACGATGTCGCCGTACAGGTTGGGCAGTACCAAGACATCGAAGTCGTTGGGGTTCTGGACCAGGCCCATGCAGGTGGCGTCGACAATCTTCTCGTTGAACTCGATATCGGGATAGTTGGCGGCCACCTCGCGCGCAACGCGCAGGAACAAGCCATCGGTCGCCTTCATGATGTTGGCCTTGTGCACGGCCGTCACCTTTTTGCGGCCGCAGCGGCGGGCATACTCAAAGGCATACTCCACAATGCGGCGGCTCTTGGCGATGGAAATCGGCTTAATTGAGATGGCGGAATCCGCGGCGAAGGTCTTCTGACCCGAGCGCTCGACGAGCTGCGAGAGCTCCTCGACCTCGGCAGCGCCCTCATCGAACTCGATGCCGGCATAGAGGTCCTCGGTGTTCTCGCGCACGATAACCAGGTCGACGTCGCGGAAGCGCGAGCCGGCGCCCGGCTGCGACAGGCAAGGGCGCACGCAGGCATACAGGTCGAAGTGCTTTCGCAGGGCCACATTGACGCTGCGGAAACCCGTACCGACCGGCGTGGTGATGGGGCCCTTGATAGCAACCTTGGTCTCGGCGACCGCATCGAGCACATGCTGGGGCAGTGGCGTGCTAAACTCGTCCATGACGCCGGCACCGGCCTCTTGGACGTTCCAATTGATCTGGACACCGGTGGCCTCGACCACGCGGCGCATGGCCTGCGTAATCTCGGGACCGATACCGTCACCGGGAATCAGGACTACATCGTGCGCCATAATCTGTTACTCCTCGTCTTCGGCGTCGTCAGATTTTTTAACGCTAGCACGCTTCTTCTTTTTGGAGAGATCCAGGCCAAAACGTTTAACAAGCATTTCGCAAATCTCGCTCGAACGGGCCTTGAGATAGCTGCCCTTGCCGTTCTCGGCATCGAACTTAAGGCGCAGCGCGAGCTTCTCGGCGACCTCGGCGTCGATCTCGCCCTGGCCAAACTCGTACAGGCAACCGAGCATGTCGCGATACTCGAGGTCGCCGTGGTAGCACTGGATGGCCTCGTCCAGGATGGGCCAAGCCTCGCGCGAACGCTCGACGCTCGTGGCGCCCCACACGCACAGCAGGCGGAAGGCGGCATAGCGCAGCGTGGAGGAAAGCTCATCGAACAGCGCGGTCTCGGCGCCCTCAAAGGCATCGCCCAGCTGCTCGGGGCAGGTGGTGGCGAGCGCCGCCAGGGCATCGAGAGCCTCCCAGCGGGTCTGCGCCTCGGGGCGGTCGAGTGCCTCGATCAGCGCGGGCACGCAGGGCACGACGCGCTGCGGATCGCGCTCGGCAAGCAGGTGCAGCACGCGGGCGGCAAACTGACGGATGCGGCGCGTGGGGCAGCCGAGCTCCTTGACCAGACGGTCGACGGCGTTCTCGTTCTCCTCTGCCAGCTGAAGCTGTGCCAGCTCCTCATCGGTGAGCTGTTCTTCCTTGTTTTCTGCCATAGTTACCTCTTCTTACTATTTCTTAGCGTGCTTGCCAGCACCCTTGCTGTCATCGGTGACCGAGATGAGCTGTCGGTCGGCTGCACCATTGTGACGCGCACGGCGACGCTCCTCGGCGTCGCCCGCGTCGGCGGCGGCGCGGTGAGCCTTGTTGACGTTAAAGACCTCGTCGTGCTTGCGCCACGGACCAACGGACTCGCCAAAGCTCATCTTAAGACCGGCGATAAAACCGCCGAGCCAGCCGATCGGCGCAAACTGCACCAGCGGGAACAGCGAGAACACCCAGGTCAGCAGGACGACTGCCGCCGCTCCCGCAAAGTTGGCAATCCAGTAGTCGCGCTTGGTGATGACGCGCTTTTCGCACGCCCACTGGCCGCACAAAAAGCCAATGTAGATCGCAAAGAGAAAGAGCACCAGCGCAAGCACCACGAACGTCCAGCTCATGGGCGCTACTCCTCGTGATGATGGCCGCAGCAGCACTCGTGGCCGTCGTCATGACCGTGGCCGCCGCAGCACTCGTGGTCCTCGCCATGGTGGTGGCCACAACCGCACTCGTGGTCGTCGCCATGCTCGCCGCAACCGCAGCCGTCCTCGTGAGCGCCATGCTCCTCGGGACGATACTGCGACCAGTCCAGACCGGCGGCGATGGCGTCGGCCTCCTCCTTGTAGAGTACCGTGATGGCCTGGGTGCCCAGCTTGGCACCACCGATGGCGTCGAGCATGTCGTAGAGCGTAAAGGCCACGTCGGCGCCGGGCAGCGCAAGCTCGCGGTCGTCGGCATAGGCGAGCGCCAAGCGCAGGTCCTTGATGAAGTGCTCGACCATAAAGCCGGGCTTGTAGTCGCCGTCGAGCGCCTTGGGCGCCAGGCTCTCCATGGCACCGGACTTGCCGGTACCGCCCAGGATCATCTGGCGGGTCTTCTCCAGGTCAAGGCCGCTCAGCTCGGCAAACGCCATGGCGTCTGCCATGCCGACCATGCAGGCGCCCAGCGACACCTGGTTGGCGAGCTTGGCAGCCTGGCCCTTGCCGGCGCCGTCGAAGCAGCAGATGTTTGCCGCAAAGGTGGCAAGGATATCGCGGACCGGCGCGATATCGTTCTCGGTAGCGCCCACGATAGCCGTGAGCGTACCGGCGATAGCGCCCGACTCGCCGCCGGTGACGGGGCAGTCAAACGCCATGCGGCCGGAAACCTGGGCAGCCTCGGCAATGTCGCGCGCCAGCTCGGGCGAGCTCGTGGTGAGGTCGATCAGGACCGCGCCGGGCTTAGTGCACGCGAGCAGGCCGTCGCCCGCCAGGTAGAGCTCCTCGACCTCGGAGGGATAGCCCACCATGGTAAAGACGACGTCGGCGTTCGCCACAGCATCTGCCGGCGTATCGGCCCAGACGGCACCGCGCTCAACGAGCGCTGCAGCCTTGGACTTGGTGCGGTTGTTGACTGTGACGGGAAAGCCGGCGTCCAAAATGTGGCCGGCGATGGGGGCACCCATGATTCCGGTGCCGATAAATGCGACAGAGAGCTTATTTGCCATGAAACCTTTCCTTTTGGGTTGGGTGTTATTACCAGGTTGAATACTCGGTGCCAGCGTTTGGGCTGTGAGTCGAGGGCGATTACGGACGCATCGCTTGCCTACTGCCCGCGCACGCGGCGAGCGATGCGGTCGGAAAGCGAGGCTTTCTCGGCGCGGTTCTTACCCCAAAACGCGCAGGCCACCATGCCGGGGCCCACGTGCGAGCCGATGGTGGGACCCACGGAGCCGCGAATGATCGTGACGTCGGCGCAACCCTCCTCCTTGCGGATGGCGGCTTCGAGCCAGTCGCCGTCCTTTTCGGCATCGGCCGTCATGATGGCGATGGGCATGGTGCGGTCGGGCACGTAGTTCTCGCGGAACGACTTGAGGATGGACTTGAGTGCCTTCTTGCGGCCGCGGTTGACGCCGATCAGCGACAGCGAGCCGGCCAGGTCGTAGGAGAGCTCAGGCTTGACATCGAGCTTTGCCGTGAGCTGCGCTGCCGCGGGCGGAATGCGGCCGCCGGCAGCCAGTGCGTCGAAGCTCTCGAGCGTAAAGTAGCCGTGGACGTAGGTCTTTGCCTCGTTTGCCCAATCGACCAGCTGCTTGGCGGTCAGTCCCGCCGAACGCTGGCGCACGGCCTCGAGCGCCAAGAGCGCGCCGGTCGCACAGGGCAGAGCGTTGTCGACCACGTACAGCTCAAAATCGGGATACTCGGCGCGCACGGCATCTGCCGCCTGGCACGCGGAGTTGTAGCTCGACGACAGCGCCGAGGTAAAGCACAGGTAGACCGTGGGCGTGCCCTCTTTGGCGCACTCGGTAAAGAACTCGATATAGCGACCGAGCGACACAGCCGAGGTGGACACGCGGGCACCGGCGCGCATGCGGTCGTAGAACTCCTTAGGGCTCATGCTCGACCAGATGTCATCCGTGCGCTCCTCGCCATCGATAATGAAGGGGAAACCCAGGATATCGACATCGAGGTTCGCGGCGACCTCGGGGCTAAAGTCGCAGCAGGTATCGACGACGATGCGGCAACGGTTCGAATGACCGGCGGATGCGGCCTTGTCCATCAAAGCGACTCCTTACGTAAAAAGGCGGCCACCCGCATGGGATGGCCGCCAACCGTTAACTCATGCAAGTTAACGTATTTTACTCGTCAAGTGTTTCGATGCGGGGCTTGATGATGCCATATCCACCATTCTTACGGTGATACACCACATTGATGAGGCCGGTCGTCGCGTTCTCGAACACGTAGAAGTCGTGGCCCAGCAGATCGGTCTGCACCAGCGCCTGCTCCTCAGTCATCGGGGTGACGTCGATAACTTTCTCGCGGACGAGCAGGTCGTCCTCTTCCTCGGGCAGCAGCAGGTCGGCCAGATCCTCGACGCGCTCGACCGGCGCGACATCCGCGGCGCTGGCACCGCCCTGGCGGTTGTCCACGACCTTGGTCTTGAACTTGCGCAGCTGGCGGGTGACCTTATCGGCGGAGAGATCGATGGCGGCATACATATCTGAGCCGTGCTCGGCAACGCGAATCACAGAGCCGCGGGCACGAACCGTGACCTCGACGATTGCCGGGTTGGGGTTCGAGGGGTTCTTCTCATAACGAAGCACGACGTCGACTGTCATGGGCTCGATATCGAAAACCTTGAGCGCCTCGCCAATCTTCTCATCCACATGCGCACGCAGAGCATCGGTTACCGTCGTCTTGCGTCCAGAAACCTTGATATCCATACGTGGCTCCAATCTGCCTCGGGGACTTACTGTACTGGCTATGTACCCATTGCCGTGCATTTAATCACCCGAATTCCCAAAGACCCGAATAACGATTGCTTGATACCGCATACCGAAGTCTCGCACTTTTCCGTGGCAAAGTGCGCTATAGGAAGGCGTCGGCAAAACTAGTTTTTCTCCTGGAAATCAGCTTTTACCTGCCGTTTTTACCAAAATAGAAAAGCCGGGCTCCCCTATTGGGGAGACCCGGCTATGCGTGTTGAAACCGTGAAGAGGCGTCTCTCCTAGCGCATAGGAGACGCCACCCCTAGTAATAACTAGCTATTGAGCTTGTTAATGTCGTCGTCGGTGATAGTGCCCTCCTCGCTGGACGATTAATCCTCGGAGGATGCACCCTCGCTGCTCGAATCGGAGGATGCGGACTCGCTGGATCCGGTGTCGGTCGACTGTACGTCGGCGCCCGAGACCGTCTTGGTGGTGAGGTCATAGGGCATCGTGCCGTACCAGACGGAGTGGACCGCCTCGAGCGTGCCATCGACCGTGATACCGTCGAGGGCAGCGCGCACGGCGCGGCATAGCTCGCCGTTGGCCGCGAGGCCCGCGACGCCGAGCGTCGAGGGCGGCTCGAGCGCGCCGACGTAAGAGATCTGGCTCATCAGGCGCGCAAGGTAGCCGCCGGCCGTGGAGTCGCAAATCACGTAGTCGATCTCGCCGGACTCGAGCGCCTCAAAGCACTCG
>CAJMPM010000003.1 GCA_905215225.1 uncultured bacterium | reverse complement strand
CATCATGTCTGAAAACACCGGCAAGAACGCTAATAACGCGCCCAAGCAGGAAGAGCAGTATTCCCTGAACGATGACCGCCGCGTCAAGGTCCTCTCTCCGGGTACGCTCGTCGCCAAGCGCTTTTTCCGCAACCGCCTCGCGGTCGTGGGTCTGACGATCCTCGCCGTGATGTTCATTTTCTCCTTCATCGGCGGCCTCATCAGCCCCTACGGGCAGGACGAGGTCTTCTACCGCGACGATATCCAGCTCAAGGAATACGCCGCCATGAGCGAGAACACCGAGTACCGCTATCTCGTGGCCGACGGCCAGGAGTTCGGCACGATCCTCCAGGCGCAGCTCACGCTGCACATGGGCAAGGACGACAGCTTCTCCTACAAGGGCGTCACCTACGACGTGACCGAGGAGGGCGACTCGCTCTACTCCGTCTCGAGCGGCGGCAGACTCCTTGTCATCGCCTATAAGGACATCATCAGCTCGAACGACCCCAGCCAGAAGTTCGGCTTCAGCTTCAGCTTCAGCGCCCTCAAGGCGCACGCCAACGGCGAAGCGGAGTTTACGGCCAACGGCAAAACCTATACGCTTGATGAAGACAGCGTCATGCTGAATGGCGAGGAGATCGCCTACATCAGCCGCTTTGTCATCCAGTCCAAGGTCAGCGGCACAGTCATCACCAAGGCCTTCAAAGAGCGCGTGCAGCAGGCCGTCGAAAACGGAGAGACCGAGTACACCTATGTGCACGACGCCGGTCTGGAGCGCGAGATCAAGCTTGAATACAATCCCCCCAAGTACCAGAGGTCGATCAAGGAGGGCACGTCCACCCGCGTGTTCGACGCCTATTCCTTCCCCAGCTCCGCGCACTGGCTCGGTACGGATAAAAACGGTATGGATATGCTCACCCGCCTGATGTACGGCGGCCGCGTGTCGCTGATGATCGGCTTCATCGTCGTCATCATCTCCGCGGCGCTCGGCGTGTCCGTCAACGCCCTCAAGGATTACGGCGTCGAGACTGCGGGCGACCTCATGTCGCTGCTCGTGCGGCTCGAGGACTCCTTCGGCATCGTGCCCGCAGCCGACGGCACGGGCCTCTCCCTGAACCCCAAGGCGCCGCACGCGCCCAAAGCCGCGATGGCGATCGAACTGTGGGCAGAGAAGCGCGCGCAGCTCGAAAACGGCAAGATCGACGCCGACGAATACGAGGACTGGAAAGCCTCGCTGTAGCGGCTCTCCGCATTTCGCGATCAACGCAACCGAATCAGGACGGTGGACCAGGCGGCGAGCGCCGCTCGGGCCTGCGTAAGCTGAGTTTTTACTCCCCATTGCATGCCAAGGCATTTCCGGCGCACCTGGGGAGTAAATGACGCGGTGGCTTACACGGCGGCACGCGGCAGTACGCCGCGGCATTTCCCCTGGTTACTCCCGTTTTCATTGAGGCGGCGAGATTCTTTACTCCCCATTAACCACCTGGGAAAACGCTGTGAGAAGACCGCCGAAAAGCCTATTGAGTTCGATTTGAGTTTCACAGGCCCCGAAACGGCCCCGTTTGGCTCTCGGAGACAAAAATCGCGCGTCTACTCACTTGGGATGAATCCTTACTCCCGTTCCTCCGAATGCCGCACCGTGCCTTGCCGTCTTGAAACACGGGGGAGTAAATTGCGAAATCGCAGGTGAAAGGGAGTAAAACGACAAAGAAAAAGCCTCCGTCCCAACGCGGGAACGGAGGCTCGGTTATCGTATTTACTCACCAACATCGCTGGCGGCTTTGCCATGACTCTCGTACGAAACGAAACTCAGCGGCACAGTGCGGCACTCAAAAATGCAGGTCAGAACCCTATCAGCCTACTCCCACTCGATCGTCGCGGGCGGCTTGGACGTGATGTCGTAGCACACGCGGTTGGCGCCGGGAACCTCGGCAACGATGCGGCCGGAAATGCGGGCCAGCACGTCGTAGGGCAGCTTGGCCCAGTCGGCGGTCATGGCATCGCTGGACTCGACGGCACGCAGGATGATCGGGCGCTGATAAGTGCGCTCGTCGCCCATAACGCCGACGGACTTAATGTCGGGCAGGACCGCGAAATACTGCCAGCAGCTGTGCTCGGAGTTGCGCTCGCCGGTCTGCTCAAACAGACGCTGGTTGTAAGCATCCAGCTCCTCGCGCACGATAGCGTCGGCGTTCTTGAGGATCTCGAGCTTCTCCTTGTCGACCGCGCCGATGATGCGGATGGCCAGACCCGGGCCCGGGAAAGGCTGACGGAACACGATGTGATCCGGCAGGCCCAGCGCCAGACCAAGCGCGCGAACCTCGTCCTTAAAGAAGTGGTCGAGCGGCTCGATGAGGTCGAAGTGCACGCCCTCGGGGAACGGGATCAAGTTGTGGTGGCTCTTGATGGTGGCCGTCTTGCCACCCGTCTTGCGAGCGCCGGACTCGATGATGTCGGGGTAGATGGTGCCCTGAGCCAGGTACTTGACCGGCTTGCCATCGGTCTCGAGCTGCTGCGCCACGGCGAAGAACTCTTTCCAGAACTGCGTACCGATGATGCGGCGCTTCTCCTCGGGCTCGGTCACGCCGGCCAGAAGCTCGGCATAGCGGTCCTCGGCGTGAACGTGGATGAAGTCGACGTCGAACTGCTTGGTGAAGACCTCCTCCACCTGCTCGGGCTCGCCCTTGCGCAGCAGGCCGTGGTTGATGAACACGCAGGTCATCTGCTTGCCCACGGCGCGAGCGCCCAGCGCAGCCACGACGGAGGAGTCGACGCCACCGGACAGGGCCAGAATCACGCGGTCGTCGCCGACCTTCTCGCGGAACTCGGCCGTCATGGTCTCGACCAGGTTGTCCATGCTCCAGTTGGGCTCCAGGCCGCAGATCTCAAACAGGAAGTTGCTCAGCAGCTGCTGACCGTACTCGGAGTGCTTGACCTCGGGGTGGAACTGCGTGGTGAAGATCTTGCGCTCGACGCATTCCATGGCGGCAACCGGGCACACGTCGGTGCTGGCGGTAACGGTAAAGCCCTCGGGCACCTCGGAAACGGCGTCGCGATGACTCATCCACACGGTCTGCTCCATGGGCGTGGAGTTAAAGAGCTTGGCGCCGGCCGTGCGCGTGATGGTGGCGCGGCCGTACTCGCCCACCTCGGAGTGACCGACCTTGCCGCCGAGCGTCACGGCCGTGATCTGATGGCCGTAGCAAAAGCCCAGGACGGGAAGGCCCAGGTCAAAGATGGCGGGGTCGATAGACGGAGCGTCCTCGGCATACACGGAAGCCGGGCCGCCGGAAAGGATGAGCGCAGAGGCGTTCATCTCGCGAATCTCATCGGCCGAGATGTCGCAGGGGACAATCTCGGAATACACGTTGAGGTCGCGGACGCGACGGGCAATGAGCTGACCGTACTGCGCACCAAAGTCGAGTACGAGGACCTTTGCGGAAGCCTTTTGATCCATGGTTCCCCCTCTTGTTGGCGGGGAGCCGGTGCCCACCCGCGCGAATAAACGAGAATAACTTCCATAGTGTACACGTTATATGGGGTTTCTCGTCCCTCGCAGCCGCCAGCGCACGGCAAACGCACGACCTGGGCCCTTATTTGACGGCAATCGAAGTGTTACCAAACGTTACAGATGATGTAATACGTTTGAACATTGGACGCCCTGTGCCACAATACTGCCGAACGACTCCGCCTCTGCGGCGGCAAATACGATAGGAATACCAGCATGAAGCGCATCCTTCTCATCGCCACGGGCGGCACCATCGCATCGACCGAGGACGGCAACGGCCTCTCCCCCGCCCTGACCGGTGAGGAGCTCGCCCAGAGCGTCCCCGAGATCTCGGGACTCTGCGAGCTCGACGTGGTGCAGCCCATGAACATCGACAGCACCAATATGCGCCCCAGTGACTGGATGCGTATCCGCGACGTCATCGTCGAGGGCTATCCCAACCACGACGGCTTCGTGATTCTGCATGGCACCGACACCATGAGCTACACCGCGGCAGCGCTTTCCTACCTGATTCAGGACAGCCCCAAGCCCATCGTGCTCACCGGCTCGCAAAAGCCCATGGGCAACCCCTTTACCGACGCCAAGCTCAACCTGTACCAGAGCCTGCTCTATGCGCTCGACGAACACTCGCACGATGTGTCGATTGTGTTTGGCGGCGTCGCCATTGCCGGCACGCGCGCCCGCAAACAGCGCACCATGAGCTTTAACGCGTTCATTAGCGTCAACTATCCGCCCATCGCCTATATCCGCAACGACCGCATCGTGCGCAACGGGCTTCACGGCACGCATCAGGGCGAAAACCCGGTGCGTTTCTACGACAGCATCGATCCGCGCGTATTTGTACTCAAGCTTACGCCCGGCGTAAACCCGGGCATCCTCGACGCCCTTGCCGATAGCTACGACGCCGTGATTTTGGAGACCTTTGGCATTGGCGGTATCCCCGAGTTTGGTGAGTCGGGCGAGTCATTCCAAGAGGCAATTTTCCGCTGGGTCGATTCGGGCCGCACTGTCGTTATGACCACGCAGGTCCCCGAAGAGGGCCTCGATCTGGGCGTTTATGAGGTCGGCCGTGCTTACGCCGATCATCCGGGCATTCTGCGCGGCGACGACATGACCACCGAGACGCTCGTGGCCAAGACCATGTGGGCACTCGGCCAGTCACGCGATGCCGCCGAGATCCAGCGCCTGTTCTACAGCCAAGTCAACCACGACCGCATCCCGATGGCGTAATTCAGTTGTCGACGGGTATCCCCTATTCGATGCCCTCGAGAAGCTCTGACACCGTCATGCCGAGTGCGGGCGCGATCTTAAATAGAACCTTGAGCGTGAAATTTGCCGTCCCATCTTCGATTCGGTCGAGGTAGGGTCGGCTGATTCCTGTCGCCACACAAAAATCAACCTTGGAGATGCCAAGGTCCCTGCGTGTCTCTTCGACCCGCCTGCCAAGAATCTGTTCCGCGCGTTCGTCCATGCAGACGAGTTTGAAATGGAGCCGAACATAAACGTAAACTATAGTTTACGTTTTGCCGAATACACAGGAGTTTTCTATGTCGGGTTCTTCGGTCCGCATGTACCGAGCCACGCTTCGCACAAACAGTGCACCGCCCAAGCTCGTCGTCGTTGAAGCTGAATGCCTCTCACCCGATGAGCGTACAGCATTTGCATTGCTATCAAGTCGCGTCGCCGCCGTTCTGGCCCCTTGCCCGGCACAAGGTGAACTTGCCACCCAATGCCAGGCGCACAGTTGCCCACTCAATCAGGCTGTCGTAATCGCAACCAGCCAACGCGGTCTGCCGCTCCTTTTAGAAGCCGGCATTGCACTCGCCCTTCGCGGCGCCGGATACGAAAACGAGGCCGCCGCCGACATGGTCTTTAAACCACGATCGAGCGGCGGCCTCGCAGCTGCCATTGAATATGCGTGCAGGCTCGTTGCCTAAAAGAACAAGCTAGAAACCAAAGCCAAAGCCCGTTCCGGTAATCGCCGAGTACATAAAGTAAACGTTGATCACGTTGAGGAACACACCCGTGATGCAACCGTTGCGCAGGTAGCGCTCGCACACGATGCGTGCCATGGCGGCGGAGCCATCATTGTTTTTAGCCTGGCGTCCTGCCGTAAAGTACGTCGCCACGCTCAGCAGCAGGTTGAGCACCGGCAGTGCCAGCAACTCGTAGCTCTTGCCCCAACGCGTCACCTCGCCGGCGGCATTAAACTTTGTTGCCACCTCGGGACCAATGTTGGGGATAACACACGCTGCGACCACCAGCGGAATCACCGCAAGCACGAGCAGCGCGATACCCATGTAGCCAGCTTTTTTGCCATATTTAAACATATGCGTCGTCCTTACACGTTAAAGCGGAAGTGCACGACGTCGCCATCGGCCATGACATAGTCCTTGCCCTCAATACGCAGCTTGCCGGCGGCCTTGGCGCCCTGCTCGCCGCCGAGCTCGATGTAGTCGTCATAGCCAATGACCTCGGCCTTAATAAAGCCGCGCTCAAAGTCGGTGTGGATGACGCCGGCAGCCTGCGGGGCGGTTGCGCCCTGACGAACCGTCCAGGCCTTGACCTCCATCTCGCCGGCCGTAAAGAACGACTGCAGACCGAGCAGCTTATAGGCCGCCTGCGCGAGCACGTCCAGACCGGGCTGCTCCAGGCCCAGGCTCTCCAGGTAGTCGGCGGCGTCCTCGGGATCGAGCTCGGAAAGCTCGGCCTCGATCTTGGCGCAGATGGGCAACGGCTTGACACCATCGATGCGCGCCAGGTCCTCGTTGAGCATATCCTCGTCCACGTTGGCCACATACAGGATGGGCTTCATGGTGAGCAGGAACAGGCCCTTGGCAGCGGCGCGCTCCTCGTCGGTCATCTCCATGGACGCGGCGCGCTTACCCTCGTTGCGCCAGGCGAGTAGGCGCTTGGCGACCTCAAACTTGGGCATGAGCTCCTTGTCGCGCTTGGCCTCCTTCTCGAGCTTAGGCAGCTGCTTCTCGAGCGTGCCCATGTCGGCCAGGATAAGCTCGGTCATGATGGTGTCAGCGTCACCGGCGGGGTCGACGAACTCGCCCGTGCGGCCCACCTCGCGCATAACGTTGGGGTCCTTAAAGTAGCGCACGACCTCGCAGATGGCGTCGGTCTCGCGGATGTTTGCCAAGAACTGGTTGCCCAGGCCCTCGCCCTCGTTAGCGCCCTTCACCAGACCTGCAATGTCGACAAACTCGACCGTCGCCGGCACAATGCGACCCGGGTTAACGATGTCGGCAAGCTTTTGCAAGCGGCTATCGGGCACGTCGACGATACCCACGTTGGGGTCGATCGTGGCGAACGGGTAGTTGGCGGCAAGGCCGGTCTTTTTGGTAAGCGCGGTGAACAGCGTCGACTTGCCCACGTTGGGCAGGCCCACGATACCGATGGAAAGGGACACGACAGCTCCTTTTGGTACAGGTACTTCAAACCTCATAAGTATAGCGCCGCCGCAGCATCCGGGCGAATCCGGACACCACGACGGCGCAAATGAAGCAGAGATGCGTGAGGGTTCGAGACAGCAGTCCTTACTTAAGCTCGGGCCAGAAATCCTTGTTGGCCTCGATGAGCTCGTCCAGGATCTGCTTAGCAACGCTCGCCGAAGGAATGGTCTTGGAGAGCGTGAGTGCCTGCCAGAGCTTCTGGTAGCTGCCCTCGACCCAAGCCTGGACAACGAGCTTCTCGACGGAAACCTGCTGCTCCATCAGGCCCTTCTGGAACTGCGGGATCGGGCCCTGGCAGATCTTCTCAAAGCCGTTGGAACCGACGATGCAAGGAACCTCGACCATGGCCGTCGGGTCGAAGTTGGGCACAGCGCCATCGTTGGGGACGATCAGCAGGAAGCGCTCGAGCGTATTCTCGGCCAGTGCGCAGGCAAGGTCGACGATGTAGTTGGCATGTACATCTGGCTCAACGCCGCCGTCTTTGGCCGTACCCTTGGCGATGATGTCGCGGCAAGCGCCAAAGACCTTCTTCTCGCGGCCGTCCATAACCTCATTGGCGCGAGTGTAGTTGGGGTCGGACGTCTCGACGACATAGTCCGGGTACAGGTAATACTTGAGGTAGGTATTGGGAATCGTCTCGGGATCGACAGCATAGACATCCTTGGCCTTGCCGAAGGTGTGAATCCAGCTCTCCTCGACATGCTGCTCCTTACCAGCCTCGTGCTCAATGCCGTCCAGGTAGCCGTTCTTAGCCATGTGCTCCTTAATCTGCGGCATGAGGTCGTTGCCGTCCTTGTCGTAGATTTTGCTCCACCAACCAAAGTGGTTGAGGCCGTAGTAGCTATACTGCAGCTCGCGACGATCCTTGATGCCGCACATACGGCTCATCTTATCCATAAGGTCGATCGGCATGTCGCAGATGTTGATGATGCGGCTGTTGGGGCGCAGCACGCGGCAGGCCTCGGCGACGATGGCCGCGGGGTTGGAGTAGTTGAGCATCCAGGCGTTGGGGCTGTACTTCTCCATGTAGTCGAGGATCTCGATGACACCACCGATGGAGCGCATGCCGTAGGCGATACCGCCGGCACCGCAGGTCTCTTGGCCAACGCAGCCGTACTTGAGAGGAATCTTCTCGTCGAGCTCACGCATGGCGTACAGGCCGACGCGGATGTGAGCAAGCACGAAGTCGGTCCCGGTGAATGCGGTCTCGGGGTCGGTGGTGTAGCTAAACTCAACCTCGGGGGCGTTCTCGTGGAAGTAGATCTCGCAGGCCTTTGCCACGATCTCCTGGCGCTCGGCGTTGTTGTCGTAGAAGGTCACCTTGTTGACCGGGAAGCGGTCACGCTCCTCAAGCAGCATCAGAGCGATGCCCGGGGTGAAGGTAGAGCCACCGCCGGCAATGGTCACGGCATAGTTTTTCTTGGACATGATGTCCTCCTCATTCTGGCCGCTTGCTCAATCCATCCCCGTACGCGGCCTGCACGGTTTGGAATTGTTACCTAGAAGTGGAGTTTTTTATCTCTAGAATCGGCCTTGCGGTGCATACCGGCTCTGCAAGGCCGATTGTTTCGATGGACGATGGTTTACAGAAGACTCTCGAACTTCTCGCGAACCTGCGGGACGCTAAGGCCGACGATGACCTGGATTGACTGACCTTGGACCACCAAGCCATGCGTACCGATCGCCTTGAAGGAAGCCTCGGGTGCAACGACGCTCTTGTCCTTGACGTTAACGCGCAGACGGGTAGCGCAGTTAGTTACATCGATGATGTTATCCGTGCCACCGAGCAGATCGAGGATGTTCTCGGCAAGCACCAAGCGCTCGTCATCCTTACTCTGGGCGACCGATTTGCTAGCAGCAGCACCGCTCTGCTTTTGCTTGTAGTCGGCCTTGGACTTGAGCTCGACCTCAACATCGTCATCCTCGCGACCGGGGGTCTTAAAGTCGAACTTGATGATCAGGAAACGGAAGCCCACAACCCAAAGAGCGGTAAAGCACAGACCGACAAGGATGGAGATGGCGTACTGCAGACCGTGTGCGGCCCAAAGGGGCAGCCAGTCCCACGAGAGCATCGAGATGATGCCGCCGTCGAAGATACCCACGACGCCAAGGAGGTTTTGAGCCATGCAGCCAAGCGCTCCGAGCACGCAGTGGACGACGAACAGGCCGGGCGCGATGAACAGGAAGGTGAAGTCAAGCGGCTCGGTGATACCGCAAAGCATAGCGGTAAGGGTGACCGGGATCAGCAGAGCCTTGACGCGCTGCTTGCGCTCGGGTTTGGCGGTCATATAAAACGCAATGGCGACGCCAAGCGAGCCGAAGACCTTAGTCCAACCAGGGCAGGTATAGGCAGCCCAGGGTGCGGCATCCTTAAGAGCAATGCTCGGATCGGCAGCCAGTTGGGGCAGGATGTTGGCCCAAGCAGCAAAGATGCCACCGTTGACCGCCGCGTTGTCGTAATAGAACGGCGTATAGATAAAGTGGTGCAGGCCTGTAGGGATCAGCACGCGCTCGAAGAAAGCAAAGACGCCCACGCCGAACGTACCGGCGGAAAGGATGAATCCCTGGAAGGCGGAGATAGCAGCCTGGACATGCGGCCACACCAGGCAGGCGATAAGAGCGACCGGAACCATAACGAAGAAACCGATCATATAGATGAACTCGGAGCCCGAGAACACGCCCAACCACTCAGGAAGTTCGGTGTCGAAGTACTTGTTGTGAAGCATCGTGGCGATACCAGAAATGATAAGCGCGCCCATGATGCCCATATCAAGCGTTTTGATGCTTGCGATAGTGGCAAGACCAGTACCGCTGCCCGCCTCGACAGAGTAGTCGACCCCAAAGACAGGGCCCCACTGCCCCAAGATTGTGCTAACAAAGTAGTTGAAGGTAAGGTAGATGGCCAAAGCCTCCATGCAGCAGCGAGCGTTCTGCTTGTTCGCGAGCGAGATTGGCAACGCTACGCAAAACAGCAACGGCATCTGGTTAAAGAGCGTCCAACCACCCTGGAGCAGCACATTCCAGCAATCAAACCAAAGATGGCCCGCAGTGGCCATCTCGCCAAAGATCGCCTCGGTGGTAAACAACGTACCCAGGCCGACGACGATTCCGGAAAATGCGAAAAGAATTGCAGGCGTGTACATTGCACCGCCGAAACGTTGTATCTTTTGCATCATGACGGGGAATCCCCCTCTCTTCATTCGGAGCGACTGCGGTTTTGGCTTCACTCGAGACCGCAGACGCGCCGTTTGCGTGTACCTCGTGCAATAGGACGGGTGGGCCCGCTTCCCTGACTTCTTGCGCTTCTATTTTTATCATATCACTTATCTAGACAAGTTAGCATAAATACAACGGTCGGTAAACGGTTGATTATTGGCCGTAAACGGTATATGTCCAGTATTTCGCCTGTTAAATCTGACATAGTTGATGGCTGCATTTCAATTTTCTTTTCTACTTGTCTAGATGTGCTTGTCTATATCTATAGACATGCCTATACTTCATTACAACATTCACCGCCACGTTAAGGAGTCACCATGAAAAGCGCGGTCTTCTATGGAAAGCACGACCTCAGAGTCGAGGAATCGGCAAAGCCGGCCGTGGGCAGGCGCGACGTTCTGATCAACGTCAAAGCTTGCGGCGTCTGCGGTACCGACGTTCATATCTATGAAGGCGACAAGGGTGCAGCCGACGTTACCCCGCCCACGATCCTTGGTCATGAGTTTGCGGGCGTTGTCGAGGCCGTGGGCAGCGACGTCGCTGGCTTTAAACCGGGCGATCGCGTGTGCATCGACCCAAACCATCCCTGCGGCTGCTGCGAACCCTGCCGCGACGGAATCAACCACTACTGCGAGCATATGACCGGCTACGGCACCACCGTTAACGGCGGCTTTGCGGAGTACTGCTCCGTCGATATGCAGCAAGTCTACAAGTTGGGCGATCACACCAGCTTTGAGCAGGGCGCTATGACCGAGCCCGTCGCCTGCTGCCTGCACGGCATCGATATGTGCAACATCAAGCCCGGCAGCACAGTTGTCGTTATCGGCGGTGGCATGATCGGTCTGCTCATGATGCAGCTTGCTAAAAACGCCGGCGCCACCAAGGTTGTCTTGCTCGAGCCCGTCGAAGGCAAGCGCGAGGTTGCGCTCAAACTCGGCGCCGACCTGGCAATTGATTCCATCCACGAGGACGTCCCGGCCCGCCTGGAGCAGGAGGGCGTCGGCAACGTCGATGTCGTTATCGAGTGTGTTGGCAAGCCCGTCACCATCGAGCAGGCCATCCAGATCGCCGGCCACAAGGCTACGGTCATGATGTTCGGCCTCACCAAGCCCGATGAGACAATCACCGTCAAGCCCTTCGAGGTCTTCCAGAAGGAGCTTGTGCTTACCTCGTCCTACATCAACCCTTATACGCAGCGTCGCGCGCTCGAGCTCATCGACTCTGGCAGGCTCGACGTATCCTCGATGGTCGCCAAGGTGGCTTCCCTCGACGAACTCGGCGCCATCCTGTCAGACCCAGCTCTGCGTGCCATGGGTAAATATATAATCGACCCCAGCAAGTAAATCGATCGACACCTGCGCGAGCGGTCCTCATCCACCGCTCGCGCACTCAGCTCTAGGAGACCGTCGTGGCGCGAGCCATCTTCCAAACTATTTATGACAACGTGAAGCAGTCGATTGACGACGGCACATACGCCTATCAGAGTTATCTGCCTTCGGAGACTGAGCTCACGCAGCTGTTTGACTGTTCGCGCATGACGGTCCGTCGCGCCATCTCGATGCTTGCGGCAGATGGCTACGTGCTCCCCCAGCAAGGCAAAGGCATGCGCGTCATTCGCAACATCAGTGACGAGAAGAGTCGTGGTGGCGGCGGACTCGAGACCTTTAAGGAAATCGCGGTCAACCGAGGCTTTGAGCTCAAGACTGTCACCACCGTCTTTGAGCTCCTCATCTGTAGCAAGGCGCTCTCCAAGATTACCGGGTTTCCCGAAGGCTGTGAGCTCACACGCGCCAAACGCATCCGTTATGCAGACGGACAAGCCGTGTGCTCCGACGACTCCTATTACCTAAGCTCACAGGTACCGGGGCTGACACCCGAGATTGTCAACGACTCGATCTATCGTTACCTCGAAGAAGATCTTGGCATTAAGATTGCCACGGGCAAACGCGATGTAACGATCGAGCATCCCACGCCCGAGGATACGCGCGTGCTCGATCTCGACGACTTTAACGCACTCGCCGTTATACGCGGACAGACCTACAACGCCGACGGTATCCTTATGGAATACACCGAGACCAAACAGGTTCCCGGGTTCTTTTTGCTCCATGAAACCGTGACGCGCAACGGTACCGGTCGAACCGGCCACCAAAGCAGCATGAACTAACCATTTATTAGTTGCGGTGGGATAGTTCCTAGAATTGCCAGCTTAAGGGCAAAACAGGAACTATTCCACCGCAACTTTTTTGGCCGGCGGGGCAGTACCTGTCCCACCGGCCATCATTTACGCTCGTTTAGCTAGTCCGCGAGCTTCTCCACCTGATCGAGCATCTTGTCGAGCTTGGCCTTTGCCTCGGCCTTGACCTTCACGGCTTCTTCGTGAGCCTTCGCCTTCTGGGCGGCCTTTTCCTCGGCTTCGGGATCGACGACGACCAGATTGGACGCGTCGTGCTCAACAAGCTTGAGCGCATGCTCGGGACAAACCTTGACACAGGCGCCGCAGCCTAAACAATACGTGGACTCCAACGCAAAGCGGCCGCTTCCCACCAGATCAAAGGCAAACGTGGGACACACGTTGACGCACTCGCCGCACGACGTGCACTTTTCAAAATCGCACTCCGGCGTGCTCACCTGCATATTCTGGGCAAGCTCGGGATGGTTCTGCAGTGTCGAGAGCACCAGCTGCCGCCCATGGGTGAGCGAACGGCGACGCTTGGTCGTCGTGGTGCCGCACATGGTGTTGAGCGTGCGCTCCAGCTGCGTAATCTGGTGACGGTGGGCCTTCAACTTCTGCGTCACCGAGGCCAGCGCCGCCGTCGCCGGATTGAGCTTGGTCACCGTCAGGCCCGTTGTACGGGCGATCTTTTCCATGTACTCTTTGCGCTCGTACTCGCGAAGCTTATGGCACTTGAGGCTCTTGGGGTCGACCTCCAGGCCCATGCCCGTACCGGCCCACTCCTCGGCAGTGGCGATGGCCTCGCCCAGAATATCCTCGCCACCGGTGTTGCGACACTTATCGCACACGCCCAGTGGCAGGTAGACGCTCACGTTGGGATAGTCGGCCAGCACCGAGAACCAGGTCTCGGCCGTAATATCGCCCACACAGGCAACGACGACCTCGTTTTCGCGCGGCATGCGCTTGAGGGCGCGCGTGCAGGTGACGTAGGCGGTCTCGTGGCTCGTAGCAGCAGAGACGATATCGTCATATAGGTTTTTAGGCGCCAGGCGCGGCGAGATGATCGCCTCGGTCGGACAGGCAGCGGCGCACAGGCCGCACTTGCGGCAGGAGTCGAGGATCTCGATGGCGTCTTCCTCGACCTCGATAGCGTTGACCGGGCACACGTCCATGCACGCGGTGCAACCGCTCTTTTCGTTTTTGCAGGTCAGGCACGGAATGGTGTTGCCGCGCGGACGCTCCTTGTAGTCGGCAGGATTCCACTGCGGCGCCGACGGATCGAGTGCATTGGTCACGCCGCCAAGCGGATTTTTAAGAAAGTCGAAACCCTTGCTGATCTCGATAATGTCATCAAACAGATCGTGTTCCTGCGCCATGCGCGGCCCCTCCCTGAGCAGTGCAAACAAGCAAGAGATAATGATACGCTATCGGTCCACGCCTCGGGCAAATTACACGCGGCGCATCTTTGCGGCAAATAGCCCATGGCCCATCGCCGCCTCGATTGCACAAGGTCAATCAAGTGCCAAGCTATGCCTCGCACATGAACTGCACGAGCTTTAGTTTGGTCACCTTGGCCTGTTCGTTAGCCATATTGCGCTCGTTTCTAAAGACCGCATTTGCACCACTCTGCAGATCGGCATCGGAAATCTCGCCAAGGCCCAGCTCCTTGAGCGTCGTCGGCAGACCGACGCGTTGGCAAAACTCGAGCACCTGATCAAGCTCGGGCGCACGCTCCAGACGAAGCTGGACCACCAGACCAAACGCTACGGCCTCGCCGTGCATGGTCTTGCACTCGGGCAAAATCGTCAGGCCGTTGGCGATGGCATGCGCCAGCGCCAAACCGCCACTCTCAAAGCCAACACCCGAAAGCAGAATATTGCACTCGATCAGGCGCTCAACTGCCGGCGATGTACGGCCCTTTTTGAGATCGCGCTTGGCAGCGACGCCGCACTCCATGAGCGTGTCGTAGCAGGCGCGAGCCGCGACCAGAGCCAAGTGCCCCGGCTCGCCACCGTGCTCGTTGGTACCGTGCGCCGCGGCGCACGAACGCGCCTCGAAGTACGTTGCCAGTGCGTCGCCCATGCCAGCGACCGTCATACGCAGCGGGGCTGCCGCGACCACGTTGGTATCGACCACGACCAGGTCTGGATTCTTCTCGAGCATCAGGTAGCGGTCGAACGACCCATCCTCGTGATACAACACCGAAATCGCGCTGCACGGACCGTCCATCGACGCCGCCGTGGGACATACGCACAACGGCAACTCGGCATAAAACGCAACGGCCTTGGCGATATCGAGCATTTTGCCGCCGCCAATACCCACTACCATGTCGCAATACTCGGCCTGGGCTTCCTTAGCCATTTCGACAACGGCCTCTTCCGTACACGGACCGTCATAAATCTTAAAGAACGGCTCGCTTAGATCTTCGTCCAGAAATCCATCGACAATCTGCTTGCACAGCCGATCCTCGGTGCCCTGGTCAAACAAGACATAGGCAGCGCAGCCCAACCATGACAAATACCTGCCCTGACGCGAAAGTTCGCCCGGCCCCTGAACATACCGGCCGGGACCGCCATAAACCATGGGAAGCGCCATACGAGAATCCGCCCTTCATCAAACAACGATTGGTACAAAGTAACCTGCCCCCTGCACCAACTTGTGCATTGGAGACAGGCCACTTTGCACCATAGCAAAAAGGGGCAAAGCCATCTGCTGGCTTTGCCCCTTCCTTAGCTTGATTTACTCATCCATGAGATAGTAGTGGCCCAGCGCGTCGGCACCCAGGATGGCGTTTGCGACCATCTCCGGCGTCACCTCAAACGGCATGTTGCACATGGTGTCATCGGGCGCGCAGGCGGCCTCGGCAACAATCATGGCCTGCTCGCGCGTAAGCTCGGCAACGCCAAGTTCCTTCATCGTGACCGGCAGGCCCAGCTCAATGCAGAAGCCCAAGACTTCCTCGAGTTTCTCAGTCGGAGCATCCTCGAGTACCAGCTGGACGATAGTGCCAAAGGCGACCTTCTCGCCGTGATACATGCCGTGGCACTCGGGCAGCATCGTCAGACCATTGTGGATGGCATGAGCAGCAGCAAGGCCCGAGCTCTCAAAGCCAATGCCGGAGAGCAGCGTGTTGGCCTCAATGATGTGCTCGACGGCAGGCGTGAGCGCACCCTTCTCCAGTGCGACCTTGGCCTTGACGCCATCGGCCATAAGCGTCTCGTAGCAGAGCTTGGCGAGCGCCAGGCCGGCCATGCCGCCCTTGCCGCCAGCGCAGGTGCCGCCGTCGGCATCGTGCGTCGCCTGGGCCTCAAAGTAGGTTGCGAGCGCATCGCCCATACCGGAAACCGTCAGGCGCACCGGGCTCGCCGCGATAACCGTCGTATCCATCAGGACAATATTGGGGTTTGCCTTAAGGAAGAGGTATTTATCGAACTGGCCGTCGTCGGTGTAGAGCACCGAAAGTGCCGAACACGGTGCATCGGTCGAAGCGATGGTGGGGCAAATGATGACCGGGGACTCCAGGTAGTAGGCAACGGCCTTCGCGGTGTCGAGGATCTTGCCGCCACCGACACCGACGATGATGTCGCAACCGTTGTCGCGAGCGAGCGCAACCAGACGATCGACCTCGCCCTTGGAGCACTCGCCGTTAAAGTCCTCGAACAGCAGCTCGGCCTTGGCCTCGGCAAAGCCGCCCTCGATCTTGGCACCGACGCGCTTCTTGCCCGAAGGCGTCACGATGACGAGGGCCTTAGCGCCGAGCGGCTCGACATAGGAGCCGAGCTTGGCGAGCTCGTCCGGACCCTGGATGTACTTGCTGGGGCTATTGAAAATTGCAGCCATAACTATCCCATTCTCTAATAAAAAAAGAAAGGGGCTCCGTACGGATACGTGCGGAGCCCCTCGTTACGATAACAAGAGTCGATTAGAAATCGATGTCGGTGTCGTAGTAGCAGGCCTTGAGGATCTTCTCGAAGTCGGCAGCCTTGGTCTCACGCGGGTTCTCCGGCGTGCAGGCGTCGGTCTCGGCGTTCGCGGCGATCTCGGGAAGCTTGGCGAGGAACTCCTCCTCGGAGACCATCTGCGGGTTCTCGGCGTCGACCTTCACGCCACCATTCGCGTAATCCTTGATGGACTGCGGAATGTTGAGCTGGTCGTTGAGGTCGCGGATCTTCTGGACGAGCGCAGCGATGAGCTCCTCGTTGGTCTCGCCGGGAAGGTGCAGGATCTCCTTGGCCACGTAAGCGTAACGCTCGGCAGCACGCGGGTCCTTGGAGTTCCACTGGATGACCTTGCCCAGGTACATGGCGTTAGCGGCACCGTGGATGATGTGGCCGTTCTCGAAGGCAGCACCGGTCTTGTGAGCCATGGAGTGAACGATGCCGAGCAGGCCCGAGGAGAAGGCGATACCGGCGATGCACTGAGCCTCGTGCATGTGCTGACGGGCCTCATGGTCGCCAGCATAGGACTTGGGCAGCCACTCGACGATCTCGCGGATGCCGTGCAGGGCGTTGGCATCGGTGAACATAGAGGCGCAGGTGGAAACGTAGGCCTCCATGCAGTGGGTCAGAGCGTCCATGCCGGTGTGAGCGCACAGCTTGGCGGGCATGGTGTAGGTGAGCTCGGGGTCGACGATGGCGACATCAGGGGTGATGTTGAAGTCGGCCAGCGGGTACTTGATGCCCTTGGCATAGTCGGTAATGACGGAGAAGGCAGTGACCTCGGTAGCGGTACCGGAGGTAGAGGAGATGGCGCAGAAGTGAGCCTTCTGACGCAGCTCAGGGAAGCTGAACGGCTGGATGATGTTATCGAAGGACTCCTCGGGATACTCGTAGAAGACCCACATGGCCTTAGCGGCATCGATGGGCGAGCCGCCGCCGATGGCGATAATCCAGTCGGGCTCGAACTCGCGCATGGCCTCGGCGCCCTTCATGACCGTCTCGATGGACGGGTCGGACTCGACGCCCTCGAACAGCTTGACCTCGAAACCGCCTTCCTTAAGGTCGTTCTCGACGTCCTGCAGGAACCCGCCGCGGCGCATAGAGCTGCCGCCAGAAACGATGATGGCCTTCTTGCCCTTGAGGTTCTTCACCTCGTGGCGAGCGCCCTCACCAAAGTACAGATCGCGAGGATTGGTAAAACGTCCCATACTGTGCCTCCTAAACAAGCCCCTCTTAGACTTGCGTATATAACGGAGCACCCAATTGGCTCCGTTAGGACCGTTTTGCGCGTTGCCGGCGATGACAATGCGCGATGTCTAAACGTCTCAACGCTCAGACAAACACTATTCTACCGTTCTGGTTGGTCAGTTATTCACCTAAAGCCGACAATGATGAAACGTTTTTTCTATCCCTGAAGACCCTTGTGGGGCATTCATACTCCCAAGCTGGGCAAACGTTTTATCAAGGTTGACCACATATCCCGGGCAGGACTGTGCCCCTCCAAAATGTGCCCCGTTCGCCGCCAAAAATCGACCGTTTGCGGCACCGTGATACCACTCAGTCGTCCAAGGTGCCGACATTTGTGCGACATCCGTCTTCGTGGTGCAAAGGTGCAAGTCCAAGTGCGGCACCCCCGGTGTGCCACATGCGGGTAAACTAGAACTTTATATAGAAACATTTGAACCCTAACCGCAGCAAAGGAGGCCCCATGGCATTCGATCCCATTCAAGAGGATTGCCATCGCCTCGTTCTTGAGGCCTTGCGCCGCGACAATATCCCGCTCACCGACGGTGCCGCCGTAGAGCGTCTGATGGAACAATTCACCCGCAACCCCGCGCCGCTCATCGTGCACGACCGCGACCGCGCCGGGCACCTCATTGCCAAGGTGGTCGAGGCTGTCGACTACCGCATTCCCTTTATCCCTGACGATACCCAGGCAGAGCAAGAAGAGGCCGCTGCCGAGAACATGCTTCGCGAGGCCGCCGCGCTCGACCCTACCAACTGGGATGCCCAGCGCATGCTGACCGCCCTCACCGCCAACTCCAACGAGGAGTACGTACAGTACTTGGTATCCAAGCGCGATGAAGTCGAGCACGACCTGGCACTCAAGATCGCCTCGGCGCAGGACCCCTACGAGCGTGAGGCCGCAGGCGACCTTATGCGCCGCCCCTACCTGCGCTGGCTTGCCGCCCTTGCGTCGCGCGCCCTCATTAGCGGCCGCTACCGCATGTCGCTCGAAGCCGCAAACCGCAGCTTGGACTTTGCGCCCAACGACCCCGCTGGTGTCCGCCACACCGCGATGCTCGCCATGGCAAAGCTCGAATACCCCGCCGAGGAGCTCAAGCGCTTTCGCTCTGCCCACTCCGTGCCGTACCTCGCGAATACCCCGCTGCGCCGCCGCCCCAAAGATGCGGAGCGCGACTTGGACCCGTGGACGCTCATCGCACTGATGAGCGCAGCCTGGCGCGAGCTGGACTACGAGGGCGCCGAGCACTACCTGCGTATCCTTGCACGCTCGTGTCCGCACGCGGCCGAGGCGCTCTACTTCCAAACCGAGTTTCCCGATGGCGTCTATGCCCGCGTCAACGTGGGTGCGGGCTCCACCGACGAGCTTGTCCTTGCGCTATCCGAGGCGACGCCGGTACTGCAGGAGGGCCTGGGCGCCCCCGACAACGCCAGCTTTGCCGCCTGGGTCGCCACCAACGATATCGTCCGCTCCCAGATCGACGAGCGCATCCTGCGGGCGGCCGAGCAGGGCTTGCCGTTTAAGGGAGGAGACCTCTAATGGATCCGAGCGTCTACATCCCCGCCTACCTGGAGCGCACCTATCTGGTGTCGCACCCCGAGCTCACCGATGCAGCACGCGAGCTTGTCCATAACGACATTAGCGCGAATCCCCAAAAGTATGCGCAGTCCGAGCATGCCCAGGCGCTGCTGTCCTACGCCGGTGTTCATCGCCACCTGCTCGACGAGCTCCATCGCATCGAGGACATGGGCAGCGACGAGGAATTCGAGCAGACGCGCAATCGTCTGTTCGACGACATGCGCGATGAGCTGCTCAAGATTGTCCGCGTCGATGCGTATGTCCTCGACGCGCAGCTGCTCGCCATCATCCTGGCCGACACGCCCGTTGACGCCTGCCTGGGCGACTTGATGAAGCTCGAGACGAGTACGGCCGACTACCTGCAACAAAGCGTGCCCGGGTTCGACATGGAGGCCCCTCACTTCTGGGCCAATAATTTTTTGGCCGACGATGTCACCGCAGCAGACCTTACCGTGAGCGAGCCAGCTCTTATCGGATGGCTTCACACACTCGAGGCCATCTCGCAGCTGTGCATGGCGAGCGCTCGTTACCGTGCTGCCGCCAACTACGCCCGCCGCGTTCTTAAGGCAGAAGGCTATCCCACCCGAGCTGCCGGCACCGTGTTGCTCGCCCTCGCTCGCTTGGAAGACCAGGACGGCTTTTTTGCCCTGGCCCACCAGCTCGAGGAGCAGATGGGGGCCGATGCCCTCGAGAGCTCCCCCTGGTACCTACTCGCCCGCACGATCCTGTTGTTCAAAACAAACAAGATGCGCCCGGCGACGCGCGCGCTGCGTGAGTTCGCCAACCGTTGCGAGGGCGGCGCGTTCTTCTTGCTGAACCCTATGTACCAGACGCCGTATCTTCCCTGCCGACCCGAGCCGCGCGACCCCTGTGACCTCTCGCACCAGGCGGTTTGGGAAGCCGACGGCATTATCTCGGACACCCCCGACTTTGCCCCCTGGGCCAACGCTTGCGAAGACGTATCGCAGCTTGCCCAGGAATTTGCGCGCCGTTACGGCTTTTAACGGCACAAACGTCACGACCATGTCATTCACGTTAGGAACGGCTTCATGAACTTCCGCTCATCTCTCGCCTGCACCTCGAGCGATATCGCCCGCTGGGGGCTGCGCTCCGTCCTTAAGCGCCAGGGCGGCGCACTCCCCGGCCGCATCGCCATGAAGATCGACCCCGAGCTGCTAAGCGACCTCGCGGGCCTTGTCGACCGCAGCGTGGTGATCACCGGCACCAACGGCAAGACCACCACCTCCAACCTCATCGCCGATGCCGATGCCGCCCGCGGCGCCACCGTCGTATGCAACCGCGCCGGCAACAACATGGAGCCAGGCGTGGTGGGCGCGTTGCTCGAGGCGCGCGGCAACCTTAAGCGAACCGCCAGCAGCAAGCGCGTAGGCGTCTTTGAGTGCGACGAGCTCTACACGGTGCGCGTCCTGCCCAAGCTCAAGCCGACCTACTTTGTGCTGCTCAACCTGTTCCGCGACCAGCTGGACCGCTACGGTGAGATCGACCACACCCAGGACGTCATCGCCCACGCGCTGGAGCTTTCGCCGACAACGACGCTCATCTATAACGCCGACGCCCCGCTGTGTGCCGCGATCGCCGCGCGCGTTCCCAATGCAAGCATCGCCTTTGGCATCGACGGCGCCACCGACACCGAGTCTGACCGCATTAGCGACTCGCGCTTTTGCTCGCAGTGCAACGCGCCGCTGGAGTACGACTATGTGCAGTACGGACAGCTTGGAGCATACCATTGCCCCTCGTGCGGCTGGGCCCGCCCTGCGCTTGTCCGTCGCGTGACGGACGTGGAGCTCGGCTGCGACGGCTATGGTTTTGACCTGGTCTTTGGATCTGCGCCCGACGCGGCTGCCGCACACATCGCCACGCGCTACAACGGCCTATACATGGTCTATAACGTTGCCGCCGCCTTCTTTGCGGCGCGCGAGCTGGGCGTGGGCGCGGCACATCTACAGTCCACGCTCGATGCCTACGTCCCCGCCGGCGGACGCATGGGCCGCTGGGAGATCGCCGGCCGTACCGTCGAGGCAAACCTGGCCAAGAATCCCGTGGGCTTCGATCGCCAGATCCAGTCCATTAAGACGGCGGGCGGCAGACTCAGCGCCTTCTTTCTGAACGACAACGCCGCCGACGGCCACGCTGTCTCGAGGATCAACGACGTCGACTTCGAGCGCATCGCCGGTACCACAGGGCTTGTCGCCTTTGCCGGCGGCACGCGTGCACACGATATGCTGGTACGGCTGAAGTACGCCGGCATCGCCTCCGCCTGCATCTCGAAGATCGAGCGGGCAATCGGCGCG
>CAJMPM010000002.1 GCA_905215225.1 uncultured bacterium | reverse complement strand
GGACATAGCGAGCAAGGGCCTCGGCTGGAGAAGTGATCTCGTGATACGCCGAGAACTCCGCAAGTGAAAACGGAAAGACCTCGATCTCCACCGTTCTTCCCGTGAACAACGTCGAGAGGTCGCTTGAGAGAAGAAAGGCGTTCGACCCCGTGATGTAAATGTCATATTTCTCTGACGCATGAAGACTGTTGATAGCCCGCTCGAACCCTTCACACATCTGGACCTCGTCGATCATGACGATATTCCGGCAACCCTCAATATAGTGCTTTTCCACATATGTATGCAGCGCATGGTATTCCGCCAACGGCTCGAACTCAAGTAGATTGAAGTTGACGTGTATGACGTTGGCCGAGGGGTCGTTTGAATGAAGTTGGCTGGCAAACGCCTCAAGCAATTTCGATTTTCCGCATCGCCTGATTCCGGTGATCACCTTGATATCAGGCGTACCTGCCACCTTGGAAAGCTTGCTCATGTAGAACGGGCGATTAATAAGTCTCATGGCAATCCACTTCGCAAAATTAAGATTAACTGAAAAACGCGAAGTACAATATATCATCTACTTCGCGTTTTTGAGAAATCCTAGATTTCGCGTAATTATGTTCGCCAAGCTATCGCAAACCCGACACGGGTGAGATCTCCGCCTGATTGACCCTGCGCAGCAGTCCGAAGCGAAAGACGCGAGTCCTCAGACCGCTCCGGTAAAGTGAGGGCCGCGACGGTTACCGCGGCCCTCTTGAGAAACGTGTGCGATTGTCAATCGCTCGCGCTAGTCTTCCTTGCGGCGGAAACGAGCAAGAAAGACTCCGATTGCGGCGATCGCGGCACCCAGGCCGCCGATCGCGGCGACGGTCGCCACCGTTTGATCACCGGTGCTCGCAAGTGAGTTAGCGGACTTGCCACCCTGAGCCTTGTCACCAGCGGGCTTTCCCGCCTGGGCGCCATCGTTCGAACCGCCGGATGTCTGCCCACCGTTGCCGGAACCCTGATTGCCACCGGACGCACAAAGCCCCTTCTGCAGTACACGGTACAGCCAAGTCACCGCAGGCCGGGGCGGGGGAGCCGAATTTCCCACTGAGCGACTCTGCTTGCAGCCGGAGCGAAAGGGGGAAATCTCGGCCCCTCCCGCCCCGGCCGGACAGGTCAGTCTACACCGTGTGCTGCGGCAGGTCCTGCAGGGCGATGACGTCCATGCCCATGTCGTTGGCGCTGCCGTGGCCCTGTTGGTCCTCGCGCACCGCCTCGATGGCGCTCACGTACGTGTTGGCCGCGGACATCGCCGTCACGCAGGTCACGCCGCGGCGCACCGCCTCGGTACGCAACAGATAGCCGTCGCCACGCGAACCCGGGCCGTACGGCGTGTTAATGATTACCGCAATCTTGCCATCGGCGATCAGGTCACCGATGTTGGGACGCTCGCCGTCGTGCGGGCCGCTAATCTTCTCCACGACCTCGCAGGTCACGTTGCCGCCGCGCAGCACGCGCGCCGTGCCCTCGGTGGAGCAGATATCAAAGCCCAGGTAGCGCAGGATACGCGCGACCGAAAGGATGTGGCGCTTGTCGCGGTCGCACACGCTGATGAACACCTTGCCGGCGCTCGGGTCGGGCAGCTTGTAATCGATCGCCAGCTGCGTCTTGGCGTATGCCTCGGGATAGCTCTTGGCGATACCCATGACCTCGCCCGTCGACTTCATCTCGGGCCCCAGGATAACGTCGGCGCCCGGGAAACGGCCCCAGGGCATAACGGCTTCCTTCATGCAGAACCAGTCCAGCTGACGCTCGTCGCTCGGCAGGCCCAAGCTCGCGATGGAATCGCCCGCCATGATACGCGCCGCGCACTTGGCCAGCGGCACGCCGGTGGCCTTGGAGATAAACGGCACGGTGCGGCTGGCACGCGGGTTGGCCTCGATCACGTAAACGGTCTCGCCCTTGATGGCGTACTGCACGTTGACCAGGCCGCGTACGCCCAGCGCCATCGCGATGCGGCGCGTGGTCTCGCGAAGCTTTGCCTGCAGGCTCTCGCTAAAGCTGAACGGCGGGATGCAGGTCGCAGAGTCGCCGGAGTGAATACCGGCCTCCTCGATATGCTCCAGGATACCGCCGATGTAGACCTCCTCGCCGTCGCACAGGGCGTCGACATCAGACTCGATTGCACCCTCCAGGAAGCGATCGAGATACACCGGGTAGTCGGGGCTAATGCGCGCAGCCTCGGCCATGTAATCGCGTAGATGTTCGGCATCGTAGGCGATCATCATGCCGCGGCCGCCCAACACATAGCTCGGACGCACCAGCAGCGGGTAGCCAATGTGTGCGGCAACGGCCTCGGCCTCCTCAAACGAGGTGGCCTGGCCCGCCGGCGGGTACATGATGCCCAGCTTGTCGAGCAGAGCGGCGAAGCGCTCGCGGTCCTCGGCAAAGTCGATGGCATCGGGCTTGGTGCCCATGATGTTCACGCCGCTCTCCTCGAGCATGCGTGCCAGCTTAAGCGGGGTCTGGCCGCCGAGCGTCACCACGACGCCGTCGGGGCGCTCAACATCGATAACGTCCATGACGTCCTCGTAGGTGAGCGGCTCAAAGTACAGGCGATCGGACGTGTCATAGTCGGTCGAGACGGTCTCGGGATTGCAGTTGACCATGATGGTCTCAAAGCCGCGGGCCGCCAGCGCGTAGCTCGCGTGCACGCAGCAGTAATCGAACTCGATACCCTGTCCAATGCGGTTGGGGCCGGCACCCAGGATCATCGCCTTGGGCTTGTCCGCCGGCGTGGTCTCGTCGGGAGCCACGCACTTCTTGGCATCCGGGCTCGTGCGGTAGATGTTCTCGTACGTCTTGTAGTGGTACTCCGTGGCGCTCGAGAACTCCGCAGCGCAGGTATCGACCGTCTTCATGCTGGGAACCACGCCCAGACCCTTGCGATAGGCGCGCACAAAGCGCTCGTCCGAGCCGGTCAGCGCGGCGATCTCGGCGTCGCTCGTACCGTACTGCTTGAGCAGGCGCATCGCGTCGGCGTCGATATCCTCCACACGCAGGCCGCGGATGCTCTCCTGGACCTGCACCATATCGTTGATACGGTTGAGGTACCACGGATCGATACCGCAGATGGCATGGATGCGAGCAATGTCCCAGCCGCGGCGCAGGGCCTCGACCACAAAGAAGATGCGGTGCTCGGTCGGGGTTGCCACGGCCTGAGCAAGCTCGTCGTCGCTCAGCTTATCGGCACCCTCTTTGCCACCGGCGCAAATGCCCTGGTGGCCATCCTCCAGCGAGCGCATGGCCTTGCCAAAGGCCTCCTCAAAGGTGCGGCCGATCGCCATGATCTCGCCCACGGCCTTCATGCGCGTGGTGAGCGTGGGGTCGGTACCCTTGAACTTCTCGAAGGCAAAGCGCGGCACCTTGACCACACAGTAGTCGATTGTGGGCTCAAAGCAGGCGGGCGTAGCCTTGGTGATGTCGTTGACGATCTCGTCGAGCGTGTAACCCACAGCCAGGCGCGCGGCGGCCTTGGCGATAGGGAAACCCGTGGCCTTGGAAGCGAGGGCGGACGAGCGGCTCACGCGCGGGTTCATCTCGATGACGATCAGGCGGCCGGTCTGGGGGTTCACGGCAAACTGCACGTTGGAGCCACCGGTCTCGACGCCGATCTTCTCCAGAATGGCGAGCGAGGCCACGCGCATGCGCTGATACTCAAGGTCGGAGAGCGTCTGCGCCGGCGCCACAGTGATGGAGTCGCCGGTGTGCACGCCCATGGGGTCGAGGTTCTCGATGGAGCACACGATGATGCCGTTGCCGGCGTGGTCACGCATGACCTCCATCTCGTACTCTTTCCAACCCTCGATGGATTCCTCGACCAGCACCTCATGGGCAGGCGAGAGTTCAAGGCCCTGGCTCACGATGGAGACGAGTTCCTCGTGAGTATGCGCGATGCCACCACCGGCGCCGCCCAAGGTAAAGCTCGGACGCAGCACGCAGGGATAGCCCACACGCTCGGCGATGGCCTCGGCGTCAGCCACGCTGTAGGCATAGCCCGAGCGCGCGACCTCCAGGCCGATCTCGGCCATGGCCTCGTTAAAGAGCTTGCGGTCCTCACCGCGCTCGATGGCGGCAAGGTCACAGCCGATCATCTCGACGCCGTACTTGTCGAGTGTGCCGTCCTTTGCCAGCTCGACGGCGGCATTCAGACCGGTCTGGCCGCCCAGCGTGGGCAGCAGCGCATCCGGGCGCTCCTTCTTGATCACGCGCTCGATAAATTCGGCGGTGATGGGCTCGACATAGGTGCGGTCGGCCAAGCCCGGGTCGGTCATGATGGTTGCCGGGTTGGAGTTGACCAGGATGACCTCAAAGCCATCCTCCTTGAGCACCTTGCAGGCCTGGGCGCCGGAGTAGTCGAACTCGCAGGCCTGGCCAATGACGATGGGGCCCGAGCCAATGACGAGGATACGCTTGATGTCGGTACGTTTAGGCATATTAGTTCTCCTCGGTCTCGGTCGCGGCGGAACCACTATCGGCGAAATTCCAGCCCTGCAGGCGGTCCTTGGCGGTATCGATGTCCAGATAGTTCTCCTCGCCGTCCATGAGTCGCGTAAAGGCGGTAAAGAGATAGTGGGCATCGGTGGGGCCAGGCGAGGCCTCGGGGTGGTACTGGACCGAGAAGCACGGGGCGTCGAGCAGCTGGATGCCCTCGGCGGTGCCGTCGTTGAGGTTCACGTGCGTCAGGCGAATGCGGCCGAAGCGCTCGTTCATCACGACCGGCGCGATACCGCGGCGCACCCAGGCGCGCAGGTCGCCATCGGCCGCATGCTCGGTCTCGCCGCCGGAAAGCTCGGGGATGAGCTCGCCCAAGCTGGGGAACAGCAGTCCGAAGCCGTGGTTTTGCGCGGTAATCTCCACGCGGCGGCTCACCAGGTTCATAACCGGCTGGTTGCCGCCACGGTGACCGAATTTGAGCTTTTCCATCTGGGCGCCGCACGCCAAGCTAATCATCTGGTGACCAAGGCAAATGCCAAAGACCGGCACCTTGCCGATCAGCTGCTGCACCTGCTCGTAGGTCTCGACCACGGCATCGGGGTCGCCGGGGCCGTTGGACAAAAAGACGCCATCGGGATTCATGTCGAGCACCTCACTCGCGGGCGTATCCCACGGCACGACGGTGAGGTTGCAGCCAGCACGGACCAGGCCCTCCAGGATGCCGCGCTTGACACCGCAGTCGTAGGCGACCACTTTGTGGCGGGCAGGAGCGGCAGGGGCAAGCGCAAAGTCATGCGTAGCGGGCAGGTCGCTCGCGGCAAAGATATGGGGCTCAGGGCAGCTCACGGTCTTGACCAGGTTCTCGCCTACCAGCGTGGGCGCTGCGGCCAGACGCTCGGCAAGCTCGTCGACGTCGAAGATCTCGGTCGAGATAATGCCCATTTTGGAACCATTGTCGCGCAGATGGCGCACCAGAGCGCGGGTGTCGACGCCCTCGATAGCGACGATGCCGTGTGCACGCAGGTACTCCGGCACGCTGACGGTCGAGCGCCAGTTAGAAGGCGTGGCGCACATGTCGTGGACGACCATGCCGCGCATGGCGGGAGCGCTCGCGGGGCGAGCGGTATCGCCGGGGAAGGCCGACTGGACATCGGTCTCGTCAATGCCGTAGTTGCCGATCTGCGGATAAGTCATGGTTACGATTTGGCCGGCATAGCTCGGGTCGGTCATGACCTCAAAGTAGCCCTCGAGCGACGTGTTAAAGCAGACCTCGCCGGTTGCAGTGCCCTCGGCACCGCATGCACGGCCATAAAAAATGGTCCCATCCTCAAGATACAGGATGCAGGGACCGCAGGTGCCCTTGCTGGTTTTAGCCAGCATACGCTGGCACAGCTCGCTGGGCGCGACGGTGCGGGCGGCAGCGCCCGCAATATGGTTGTTCGCCATAGTTCTCCTTCCCGGTCTCACAGGACCGGCTTAAAGGTGTGTAGTTAGGCCTCGCGGTATTCTAACCGCAAGCATCGCCCATGGCATTAATTACATAGAATTGTTTACAAAATGATAATTATGACTTCCTGTGCATAATGATTTTTTAATCCCCGTCCCAGAAAAATCATCCCGCGTGGGCTTGCGGCTCACGCGGGATGACATCGTTCTATGTGGCTGCGGACTACTTTTGCTTGTCCTGCTCCAGCAGCTCGGACGGCGTGCGATCGGGCTTTCCGCCGCGGAAGATCTCTCGACCGTGTAGACGATGCTCAAGATCGCGCTCGGCCTGCTCCTCCGTGATCTTGGTCTGGCTCACCACCGGGTCCTCGATAAGCGACGAAACCGAGTTGACCTGTTTTTGAATGCGCTCGGCAATGGTGTCGTCCATGCTTACGATGCGCATCTTCCAGTCGATACTCGTGGCGTTGGACGAGCTCTTGGTCCAAACGAACGTCAGGATGGCGCTTTGGTGCCCCTGAGCAGGAAACATGCCAAAGAAGGAATCATGCTGGATCCTGCTGTCCTCGTCGATATAGGCGTGAACGTTATACACCACGCGGTCGATCTTGTCGTTGAGCAGGGCATTGGTTGCGAGCGCCGCCGCCTGAATCTGACCGTTGGACAGCAGCTCGAGTTCATTGGCAGAAGACGTGTCCAGCGCCGTCACCTCAACCGTGCCCGTGCGCTCATCTGCCTCGTCGACGGTAAAATCGAGCGGGAACTGCGTAAAGCCATTGCCCCATTCAAGTCCACCCTTGAGCGCGGTCGAAACGGTATCCACCGAAACACTTTCGGAAAGGTTCGCGGTATTCAGACGTCGCATCACGCCGTAGCCAATCTGCATGCCAACAATCAGCACCAAAATGCCGATAACCACGGCCATGGCGGTCTTCGTAATGGTATGGCTCACCTGCGAGCCCGAAGGGTCGTCCTCGGACAGCGGGTCGATATGTTTTGCTTGGCTCGCGCGATCCTCGCTGCGCAGCCGCGCCAGCGTCGCCTTGTCACCGTGCTTTACGGCGGCCTCTTTCTCGCGCATGCGCTCGGTACGCTTTTTGGCAAGCGTAGGATCCAAGACGCCGGATGCATCGATTTCGGAGAATAACTCCGTCACTTCTTCCGGAGTCAAAGGGTTCTTATCAGCCATGATCTTCCTGTCATATCAATCAGTCGAGCTCGTGCGCACGCGCACCTTCGAACTGCATTCGATAGTAACGGGCATAGGTGCCGCCACGGGCGAGAAGCTCCTCGTGCGTGCCACGTTCCACAACGCGACCATGCTCAACGGTCGCAATCTCGTCAGCATGCTTAATAGTCGAGAGACGGTGGGCGATGATGATCGTGGTACGGCCGCGTGCCAGCTCTTCGAGCGACTCCTGCACCGCTTCCTCGCTCTCGTTATCCAGGGCACTCGTCGCCTCATCCAAAATAAGAATCTTGGGATTCTTGAGAAACACGCGTGCAATGGCGACGCGCTGCTTTTGACCACCCGAAAGACGGCTGCCGCGCTCGCCCACCACGGTGTCGTAGCCTTGCGGCAGCGACTCGATAAAGGCATCGATATTGGCACGGCGGGCCGCCTCGGCGATCTCTTCTGCCGTGGCGCCCGGCTTGCCGTAGGCGATGTTCTCGCCAATCGTTCCATCAAACAGGTACACATCTTGCTGCACCAGGCCGATGGCACGGCGCAGACTATGCTGCGTCACGTCGCGCACATCCTGGCCGTCGATGCTAATGGAGCCGGCGACAACATCGTAAAAGCGCGGCAGCAGCGAACAGGTCGTCGATTTGCCGCCGCCCGAGGGACCAACCAAAGCGATGGTCTGACCGGGCTTGATGGACAGGTCCATATGGTCGATAACAGGGCGTCCGTCGGCGCCGCCCTCGCCGAGCTCAACATCCTCGTAGTTAAAGCACACGTTGCGGTACTCCCCGGCACCAGCCGTCACCTGCAGGTCCTCAGCACCCGGCTTATCCTGAATATCGGGGACAGTCGAGAGTACCTCATCCATGCGCTTAAAGCCGGCGATGGCTTTCTGATACGTCTCGGCCGAATTGACGAGCGTCTCGAGCGGCGTGCAGAACAGCGAAATGTAGAGCGCGAAGGTTGCCATATCGACCGCCTGCAGCTGACCCTGGGCAACGAGCCAACCACCCAGCAGCACCACGATCACATAGAGCACACCCGAGAGCAGGCCATACGTCGCGGTATAGACGCCCATGGCGTGATACATGTTCTCCTTGGACGAAAGGTAGCGATTGTTCGAGGCGCGAAACTTAGAGCGTTCGGTCTGCTCGTTGGCAAAGCTTTTGACCACACGCATGCCCGCCAGCGAATCCTGCAACTGCGCGTTAATGCCACTAATCTTTTTGCGGTTATCGCTAAAGACCTCGCGCATTCGCATGTTCTGCCAAAACATGATGACCGCGAATACCGCCGTCACCACTGCTATGGCGAGTGCGAGCACCGGCGCGATGGTAAACAGAATCACAAACGAGCCGATGATCTCGATGCCGCAGATAATGATCCACTCGGGCACGTGGTGCGCCGCCTCGCAGATATCGAACAGGTCATTGACCACGCGGCTCATCATGTCGCCCGAGCTGTTGCGATCGAAGTATGCAAAGCTAAACCGTTCGTACTGATCGAACAGGTCCTCACGCATCTTGGACTCCATACGCGCGCCCATCACGTGGCCCCAGTAACTCACAAAGTAGCGACAGGCGCAACGGATGGCATACATCAGCACCAGGCCAATCGCGATCATACCGAGCGCCTGCATAATAGCAGCCTGACCCTGGGCAAAGAGCCCGCCGGTCAGATTGCGCAGAATGATAGGAAACGCCAGATCGATGGCGGCGAGCACCAAAGCGCAAACAGTATCGGCAACAAAAAGCCCCATCTGGGGCTTGTAGTAAGAAAGAAACCTCTTAAACATGCAGTCCTCGGAGAGAGATAAATAGCGTGAGAAATCCGTTTGAACCGGTCGGGCTGAAAACAAAGCATTCCAACAAGCATAACGCCGATGTTCTGGCAGCGTCAGCGAAAACGTCCCTAAGCGAGCAAGGTGCCTTGAAAGAGGAGCGACGCGTACTTCGGTACGCGAGCGACGATTGAAAGGCAGATTGCCGCTTAGGGGCGTTTGCAGCGTCGACTCGTTACGCGGTTTGGTAAAACCGCGTAACCTAGAGTTCCGCTCCACCCAAACGATGAGCAATGCTGTCGCAAGCCAAGGCACCCACAACGGTCTTGGCATCCTCGATCTTGCCGTCGAGCACGGCATCGATCAGCTCATGCAGCGGCACCAGGTCGACGTTGACAAACTCGTCATCGTCGGGGTCGGGCGCATCAAACTCGAGCTTGGTGGCCAGGTAGATGTGAATGATCTCGTCGCAAAAACCGCAGGTCGTGACAATCGACGTCAAAAAGCGAATGCGACCAGCCCTAAAGCCCGTCTCCTCATGCAACTCGCGCTTGGCGCAATCGAGCGGGTCCTCGCCCGGATCGAGCTTGCCGGCGGGAATCTCGACCGTCACGCGGTCGATGGCGGTGCGGTACTGACGCACCAGTACGATCTTGCCGCTCTCGGTCAGTGCCACAACGGCCGCCGCACCCGGATGGCGAACGATATCGCGGGCGCTGCGGTGACCGTTGGGCAGCTCAACCTCAAGACGGTGGACGTCGAGGATCTTGCCCTTCCAGGCGCACTCCTCCGAAAGAATCTTCTCGTGCAGCAGGGCGTCATGCGGGTCTTCGTCCCCCAGCACCAGCGCCGGCTCGTCAGCGACCTCGCCACCAGGCTCGCCCTCGGCGTGCCCATACACGCGGCTGTCCTCTTCGACGATCTGCGCGTCCACGAGCTCTTCGTTCTTCTCGTCCATCTGTCTCATTCCTCTCGGATTTTAGGCATCCCAGGCATCGCGGCCGTGCAGTGCGCGCAGGCCAATGTCGTGACGCAGGGTCTTGCCCTCAAAGTTGATCTTCTCGCAGGCCTCGTAGGCAAGGTCGCGAGCGTTCTCAAACGTATTGCCCAGTGCAGTCACGGCGAGTACACGACCGCCGTTGGTCACGAGCTTGCCGTCCACCACAGCGGTGCCGGCGTGGTACACCGTCACGTTCTCCATGGCCTCGGCATCCTCGATACCGGTAATGACCTTGCCCTTCTCGTAGCTGCCGGGATAGCCCGCGCTCGTCAGGACAACGGCCACGGCCCACTCGTCGCGCCAATCGAGCTCAACCTGATCGAGCTCGCAGTTGGCGCAGGCAAGCATGACCTCGACCAAGTCGTTCTTAAGGCGCGGGAGCACGACCTGCGTCTCGGGATCGCCAAAGCGGGCGTTGAACTCCAGCACCTTGGGGCCGGCGGGGGTAAACATAAAGCCGCCGTACAGGCAGCCGCGATAGTCGATACCCTCGGCAGCGAGCTCTGCCACGGTCTGCTCCATGACCTTCACCATGGTGGCGTGCTCCTCGTCGGTCACGATGGGCACCGGGCTGTAGACGCCCATGCCGCCCGTGTTGGGGCCCTTGTCGCCCTCGAGCGCACGCTTGTGATCCTGCGAGGTGGCCATGGGACGCACGGTCTTGCCGTCGGTAAAGGCCAGCAGCGAGCACTCGGGGCCGGTCAGCATCTCCTCGATGACCACGGTGTTGCCGGCATCGCCAAAGGTGCCGCCAAAACACTCACGCACAGCCTCCTCGGCCCGCGAAAGCTCGGTTGCCACGATAACGCCCTTGCCCGCGGCAAGGCCGTCGGCCTTGACGACCAGCGGAGCGCCCTGCTCGCGCACATAGGCAAGAGCCGAAGCCTCGTCGGTAAATGAGCCATAGGCTGCCGTCGGGATACCGGCGCGCTCCATGAGCTGCTTGGAGAACAGCTTAGAGCCCTCCATCTGGGCGCCCTCGGCACCCGGGCCAAAGCACGGGATGCCCGCCGCGCGGACGGCGTCTGCAACGCCCGCCACGAGCGGAGCCTCGGGGCCAATTACCACGAGTCCGCATCCGTGGCTCTGAGCAAACGCCGCCACGGCCGCAGGATCGCAGTCGTCGAGAACAACGTTCTCGCCGCAGCTCGCGGTGCCGCCGTTACCCGGCGCGATGTAGAGCTTGCCGGCGCGCGGTGATGCTGCGAGCTTAGCTGCCAAAGCATGCTCACGGCCGCCGCTGCCCAACAACAGGATGTCGATGGTTTGAGTGTCCGCCTTCAAGGGTGCCTCCTCTATGGATTAACGGCCCGCTCCGCGCGAGCCCTTTGCAAGCAAATATACCCCTCGGCCGCCCGTCCGGGCTGCAAAGGGGTATATCGCAATAACCAAATAGTCCCGATTACTTCCAGAATCGGTTGATGATCTGCTCTCGACCAGCGCCAACGCCAATGAACGTCACGCGGGTGTGTGCCAGATCCTCGATAAACGCCACGTAGTCCTGAGCCTCTTGCGGCAGCTCCTCAAAGCTGCGGCAGCCGGTGATATCGCACTTCCAGCCAGGAAGCTCCTCGTAGATGGGCTTGGCGTGCTCAAAGCGAACCTGATGCTCGGGCACGCTGGTATAGCGCTCGCCATCGACGTCGTAGGCAACGCACACCTTGATGGTGTCGAAGGCCGAAAGCACGTCGAGCTTGGTCATGGCGATATCGGTGAGGCCGTTGACGCGTGAGGCATAGTTGGCGATAGGGCCGTCAAACCAGCCGCAGCGACGACGGCGACCGGTGGTCACGCCGTACTCATAGCCCTCCTCGGTCAGCGTGTGGCCGGCCTCGGACTCATAGGAAAGCTCGGTGGGCATGGGGCCCGAACCGACGCGGGTGATATAGGCCTTCATGACGCCCAGCACGCGGTCGACGTTCTTCATGCCGACGCCGGAACCGGTAATGGCGCCGCCGGCGGTGCAGTTGGAAGACGTCACGTACGGATAGGTGCCGTGGTCGATGTCGAGCAGCGTCGCCTGGGCGCCCTCAAACAGCAGGTTCTTGCCCTCATCGATCATGTTGTTGAGCAGCAGGCTCGTCTCGGTGATGTAGGGACGCAGGCGCTCGGCCATCGGCAGGTACTCGTCGCAAATCTGGTCCACGGTGTAGGTGGGCAGGTTGTAGATGAGCTCGAGCTCGGGGTTCACGCGGGCGAGAGCGGTCTCCAGCTTGTCGCGGAACAGCGCCTCGTCCAGCATGTCCTGCATGCGCAGGCCAATGCGGGCCATCTTGTCCTGATAGCACGGACCGATGCCGCGCTTGGTGGTACCGATGTTCTTCTTGCCGAGCTTCTGCTCAAAGGCGCCATCCAGATCGATGTGGTACGGCATGATGACATGCGCGTTGCCGCTGATCTTGAGATTCTTGGTGGTGATGCCGTCGGCCTCGAACATATCGATCTCCTCAAGGACAACCTTGGGGTTGACGACGCAGCCGTTACCGATCACCGACACGTGGTCGGAATACATGATGCCGGAGGGCACCTGGTGCAGGCCGTACTTCTTGCCGTTGACGACGATGGTGTGGCCGGCGTTGTTGCCTCCCGAGTAGCGCACGACGGCATCGAAGTCGCCGGCGACCAGGTCGCAAATCTTACCTTTGCCCTCATCGCCCCACTGGGCACCGACCAAAACGGTTGACGGCATGTTTACTCCTTACATTCATGGACTGTCTACGCGCCACGCCGGCACGCAGAAGCACAAAACATTCCCAGTATACCCGTGCAACGGGCGCCTGTCCTACTCCTCGGCATGTGCCCCATCAAGCTCATAGAACTTGGTGGATGCCGGCAGGAACATCAGATCGACGTCGCCGATCGGGCCCGAACGGTTCTTGGCCACGACGATACGCGTAACGCCCTCGTCGGGTCGATCGTCGCGCGAGGCCTCGGCCTCGTCGGCGGAGCGGTCCAAGAACATAACGATATCGGCGTCCTGCTCGATGGAGCCCGATTCACGCAGGTCGGACAGCTGCGGGCGCTTGCCGGTACGGGATTCAACCTGACGCGACAGCTGCGACAGCGCGATCAGCGGAATCTTGAGCTCCTTGGCCATGATCTTCAGACCACGCGACATCTCCGAAACCTCGACGGTACGGCTCTCGGAGCGGCGTCCCGGCGGAGGACTCACCAGCTGCAGGTAGTCCAGGATGATGATTGCCTTCTCCTTGTTATGGAGCATGCGGCGGCTCTTGGCGCGAATCTCGGTCACTGTGGTGCCGGGCGTATCGTCAATCAGAATATCGAGCTTGGACAAGGTCTGCGTGGCCTCGTTGATATTGGCCCACTGCTCGGGGCTAATGCGGCCCATGCGGAAGTCACTGATCGAGATCATGGCGTAGGCGCAAATCAGACGCTGGGCAATTTCTTTGCCCGACATCTCCAGCGAGAAGAAGCCGACGGTATAACCGGCAGCGGCAGCGTTGAGCGCCAGATTCAGGGCGAACGACGTCTTACCTACAGCAGGACGGGCGCCGATGATGATGAGCTGACCCTCGCGGAAGCCCATGAGCATGCGGTCGAGCGATGGGAAGCCCGTGGGCACGCCCGCAGCCTGGCCACCGGCCTGGCACACTTCCTCGGCCTCGTTATAGGCCTCGACCATAAACTCGGTCAGCGTCTTGTAGCTCGACTTGACCTCGCGTGCCGTGACCTTGAGCAGTTTGCTCTCGGCCAGCTCCACGACCTCTTTGGTGTCGGTGGGGGCGTTGTAGGCCAGCGCGTTGATCTCGTTGGTGGCGCCAATCAGCTCACGCAGCATCGAGTCGCGGCGAACGATGGCGGCATGGTGCTGCCAGTTGACGAGCGACAGAGTCTGTCCCATCAGCTCCAAAATGTACGCCTCGCCGCCCACGGCATCGAGCTTGTTGATGCTTCGCAGGTAATCGATCAGCGAGATAGAGTCAATGGGGATGCGACTGTTATACATATCGACCATCGCGGTATAGATGGTCTTATGAATGGGCCGGTAGAAGTCATCGGGCTGCAGCTCGACTTGGGCCTCTTCGACCACATCGGGCGAGAGCAGCATAGCGGCCAGCACGTTGGCCTCTGCATCTTGGTTTTGGGGAAGACCCAACTTTGAGCCGCGGTCCTCAACCGTCAGCCCGGTCTCCCTATCGTCATATGCCATGAGCATCCTCATTCATATCGCTTGCGAGCATCCATAGTATCAGCCACGGTCCCAAAACGCGCCGCGCGCCGCCAATCATCACCGAACCAAACGGATGAACGGTCCTGTATATAGGACTTCGACGCAACGTTCACCATGACACTCACTCAGCGCAAAAAACAAAAGGGCGCCCTGGTTTTCCAGAGCGCCCTTCTTAGAACAAGATTGTTGCGTTGCAGCAAATGCTACTCGGCAGCAGCCTCAGTCTCGACCTCGGCGGTCTCGGCCTCGGCGACCTCAGAGGCCTACACGACCTCCACCTCGGCAGCGATCTACTCGGCGGTACAGCCGACAAGAACGACAACCTCGGCCTTGATCTCGCGGTACAGCGAGATGGCAACGGTGTGGGCACCGGCAACCTTGATGGGCTTACCGAGCTCGACGCGCTTGCGGTCGATGTCCATACCGAGCTGAGCCTTGATGGCGTCAGCGATCATAGCGGCGGTAACGGAGCCAAAGAGGATGCCCTCGTCGCCAACCTTGACGTCAACGGTGACCTGCTTGCCCTCGAAGGCAGCCTTGGTCTCGTTGGCGGTAGCCAGACGGACGGCCTCGCGCTTGGCGATGTTGTTGCGACGCTCGTCAAGCTGCTTGAGGTTGCCCTTGGTGGCGGCAACAGCGAGCTTCTTGGGGAACAGGAAGTTCTCAGCGTAACCCTGAGCGACCTCTACGACGTCACCCTCGCCGCCCTTGCCCTTGATCTCATCGAGAAGAATAACCTTCATGATGCGTCTCCCTTCTTAGCCGCGGTCGCGGTTGCCACGAGAGGAAACCACGGGGACGGTGTACGGCAGGAGAGCCATCTCGCGGGCGCGCTTGATGGCGTTGGCGATGTCATGCTGATGCTGCGTGCAAGCGCCAGTGACGCGACGGGGCTTGATCTTGCCACGATCGGTCATGTACTTACGGAGAAGCTGAGTGTCCTTATAGTCGATGAACTCAGTGTTCTCCTTGCAGAACTGGCAGTACTTACGACGCGGCTGACGTGCAGAAAAATCATTAGCCATGTCAAAATACCTTTCATTTGGCAACTTCGGCGAACCGAAGCCGCCTCTCACTCAAAAATAGGTGAACAACCCTTAGAACGGGATGTCCTCATCGTAGACGTCGACCGCGGGCGGCGTAGCCACCGGTGCGGCAGGACGTGCTGCGGGCGCGGGAGCTGCGGGGGCGTAACCGCCCTGATCGTAGCCACCCTGGCCACCACGGGAGCTCATAAACTCGATCTCATCGACGATGACCTCAAGCTTGCTCCGGCGCTGGCCGTCGCGCTCCCAAGAGCTGTAGCGCAGCTTGCCCTCGATCGCGACCTTGTTTCCCTTTGCCAGGAAACGGCTCACGGCCTCGGCGCGGGTGCCGAACATAGTGCAGTCGACAAAGTTGGGATAGTCCTCCCACTCGCCAGTCTGCGCATTGCGGCGACGATCGTTCACGGCGACGCCAAAGGACAGAACCTGGGTTCCGCCGGCGGTGGCGCGCAGCTCGGGATCGCGGGTGAGGTTACCGGTGATGTTCACTCGATTGATGCTCATAACTCACTACTTCCTCTTGGGGCACAAGCCCAGTCCAAAACGACAGTCTTACTCCTGGTCGTCGCGACGGACGATCATGTGGCGGACCACAGCGTCGGTGATGCGCAGGACGCGATCAAGCTCGGCGATCTGGGTAGGATCTGCGTGGAAGTTGATGAGGGTGTAGTCACCATCGGTGAGGTCGTTGATCTCGTAGGCGAGCTTGCGCTTGCCCCACTCGTCAACGGAGTCGACCTTGCCAGCGCCCTCAGCGATCGTGGTATCGATACGCTTCATAACAGCGAGACGAGTCTCGGGGTCGAGCGACGGGTCAACAAAGAACAGCAGTTCATAAGCCTTCATATTGTCACCTCCTCTGGGCAAATGTGGCTTCAGGTCGTGAAGGTGCGCCTGAAGCAGGAAAAGACTTGGTAATAATATCTTTCAACCTCCCAGGCTGCAAGAATATGCAGTTACAACCTCATGACCTCCACATATGCCCATGCTTACACGGCTCTTCATGCGTATTCCAACCAAATGCTGACCAAGAGCTTGACGAATTCGATAGCAAGATACGCTGCGGCGAGGACAACCTGAGTCAAACCGCAGGTCGCCGATTGCAGGGTTGTGGTCGCGAAATGCATACCACCGGTTCGATCGATTGCCTCAAAATTTTTAAATTCGCTGCCGCGTCATTCATGAATACCTATTTTGAACAGGTCATCGAGCGCGATCTGGCTGGTCAGGATGCTTTTTTAGTACGTATCCGGCACATGCCGGATACGAGCGCGGAGCGAGCGGTTTAAAAAATGCCAAGTTTTCTGTTTGCACTTTTCGATTCCTCGTGTATACTGACTTTCGCATTTAACGGAGAGTTGTCCGAGTGGCCGAAGGAGCACGATTGGAAATCGTGTAGGCGTCAAAAGCGTCTCCAGGGTTCAAATCCCTGACTCTCCGCCAGTTAATTCCAAAGCAGGCCTTCGAGCCTGCTTTGTTTTTACCCCACGCGGAGGGGTGGCAGAGTGGTTGAATGCGGCGGTCTCGAAAACCGTTTGGCCTGTATAAGGTCACGAGGGTTCGAATCCCTCCTCCTCCGCCATTTTGGTTGAGAAAGCTCCCAGGAATGGGAGCTTTTTTGTTTTGAGTCCCTAACAAGCAAATACGGCGGAGGAGGAGGGATTCGAACCCGCCAGGGCGCGGAGCGTAAAGAAAACGCGCCGCTGGCGCGTTTTTAGCGCAGCGCGGTCGGCGTAAGCCGACCGGATAAATTTTGAGCTCTGCTCAAAATTTAGACATCCCTCCTATTCAGCCACGTCCCCATCGCGTTCAGCATCAACCCAGATCCCCAAACATGTACACCACCCTCCAAAAACGATATTTTTCGACATCTTTGGAGGCTGATGTACATACTTGAAACCTATGACCGCACCCAGTCCCGACCGTTTGCCGAGCAATAGGGTCGCGATCGTCGCCGAACATGTACTATGTACGGGCATTGTCCAATCCCGTAACTCAAAGGACCCCATCTTGCCCGTCGTCGCCGCCATAACCGTTACCTCACATGCCTCGGATGCCATGGTCGCTATCCCATTTTGGCTCGAGATGTTCGCCGTTGTCGCTGCATCGATCTCGGGTGTGCTGGTTGCGCGCGAACACAAGCTCGACCTGGTGGGCGCGGTCGCACTCGCGGTAGTCTGCGGTCTGGGCGGCGGTCTTTTGCGCGACATGACACTCCAGGTCGGCAACGTCTACATCCTCAACCAGCCAATGGCGCTGCCGCTCTCCATCGCCACGGCGGCCATCATTTACATCTTCCCGGCAATCGTCGATAAGCCCGACAAACTCATCCCCCTGCTCGACATCATCTCGGTCGGCATCTATGCGGCAACCGGCGCAGACAAGGCACTGGTCTACGGATTTGCACCCGTCGTTTGCATCATGATGGGCTTTTTTACCGCGGTGGGCGGCGGCATGCTGCGCGACGGCTTTATGGGCGTGGTTCCGGGCATTTTCCAACGCACCAACTTTTATGCCATCGCGGCCATCGCCGGATCGGCAAGCTATGTATGCCTCGTCATGAGTGGCTTGGTCAGCAATGTCGCCGCGCTGGTCGTATGCGTTATCGTGACCATGGGTCTGCGCTGGCTCTCGCTGCGCTTTGACATCAAAAGCCCCACCGAAGAAGACATCGCGCGCTTTTTGCATCGCAAAAATTAGGTAGCGCGGGCTCATCCTTCGAAATGCAACCGAGAAGTTCTTTTAGAGCGCCCACGCGTTGGGTACCCTGTTAGATATATGCCGAGTATCTAACGAAGGATTCACTATGCCTTGCAACCTAGAACCGTCGACCAAGCGCCACAAAGCGCAGGCCCGCATCGCCCTCCTATTCGTAGTGATTGCTCTTGCGCTGCCCGCACTTCCCACGGCGTCGTTCGCCGGCACAGACACCGCGGGCAACGTACTCGCAACCGAAGCTGACTCAAATCCGTCTAGCGCCGAGGGCGACCTGTACTGGGCTGGCCAAAGCCTTAACCTGGACGATGCCTCCATCGGCCGCGATATTATCGCCGCAGGCGACAGCCTATCGATTCGCGACTGCACCGCAGGCGGAGCCGTTCGCCTGGCGGCGCGCACCATCGATATCTCCAAAACCGCAATCGATGGCAGTGTAACGGTAGCCGGTCAGCATGTCGTGCTCAACACCGGTAGCACCGCCAACTGTTTTTACGCGATGGGCGATACTGTTGCCCTGCGAGGCTCCACCAAGTCGGCAGCGCTTGCGGGCGACACGGTGACCATCGATGGCACCGTCAAGGGCGATGTCGAGGTTTGGGCCGACAAGCTCATCCTGGGCAAGAACGCCCACATCACCGGCACCGTGAACGCGCACGTCTCCGAGGACCCCGAGCGCGCCGCGGGAGCCGAGGTCGGTGCGCTCAAGATCGACCGCACCGAGAACGAGGATACTTCCACCGTTAACGATGTCATCGGCGGTATCGTCGCCGCGGCACTCTCGACCTGCTTTGTCGCTCTGCTGCTCGAGCTCATCTTTCCGCGCGCGACCGCCAGCGCCGCCGGCATGCTCCACCAGCGCTCCATGCCCCTGTGGGTGAGCGGTCTTCTGGGCACGATTGCTATCGTCCCCGCCGTCCTACTGCTGATTATCTCTATCGCTGGTCTGTCGCTTGCCGGAACCCTCTTGTGCGGCGTTATCGGCATCGCATTGGTGTCGAGTGCCTTTGCGGGGTGCGCGATCGCCCGCATGGTCGGACACAGCCAAAACCGCTACGCCATGGCAGCCATCGGCGGCGTGATCGCCGGCGCCCTCACGGGGCTTCCCCTCGTAGGTGACTTCATCAGCGGCGTGGCCTTTGTCTTTATGCTCGGTTACATCATCCAAATCATCTGGCGCAACGCCCGCGTCAAGCCGCAGCAGCCGGCTAACACGTCAGAACTCCCCACCGCTTAGCCGCCAACCACCACAAAGGGGCCAGGCACCTTTGTGGTGGTTTTTGCTTTGGTAGATGTGTGGGACATGCCTTACAATCTACCAAGTAGTTCATGACGGGCGAAAAACGGAGAGAAGGGGCTTGATGCATCCTTAATGTTTCATGCGGATAGATTGATTTGACAGACAGTGGCGAATGGCCACCGTCCGCATTCGTATGAAACAAGGAGTCTCCATGCTCGTCTCCCTTTTCTCAAAGCCTCAATCATCGCTGTCCGTGCAGGCCAAGCGCCTGGTGGCGATGCGCTTTCTCATCTACACCGGTTTTCAGACCAGCTACTTTATCGGCGTCATCGGAACGCTCACCTATGCAGACGATGCCTCGGTCGTGGCGACATCGCTGGCCGTCCTGTTTATGAACGTATTCGTGATCTTGGGATCCTTTGCGGGCGGCGCGGCGCTCGACGCTTGGGGCCCGCGCCGTCATTTCTTGCTGAGCATCGTGGGCACGCTGGCAACCGGCGCGGCGATCCTCGTTTTTGGCAGCGCGACCGGCATCGTCCTGCTCGGCGCGGTGCTCCTGGGCCTTGTGATGGGGTTCGCCCAGCCCATCGCCACATCCTATCCAGCCTACCTCACCGACGATCCTGTCGAGCTCAAAGGCATCAACTCCGCCATCGCCATGTTTTCAAACGTGAGTATCATCGTCGGCCCCACGCTGGGCGGCTTTGTCGCGGCGGCTGCATCGTCGCGCGCGGTGTTCGTGCTCATGATGCTCTTTACCGTGCTTGCGTTCGTCGTCGGTTGGGACTTTGGGCCGCAGACCAGCCATGTCGCCGGGCATGCGGATGCCGATTCGGCAGAGGAAGGGGAGCGTGCGGGACAAAGCTCCAACCCCAGCACGTTCGCCCGCGCCACCTTCGCAGCCAGCATCAAGACAGTCTTCACCAACAGCGTCCTCGCGCTACTTTTCTGCATTATTTTCCTTTCGAACTTTGGCTACGGTGCCTTCGATCCGCTGGAGTCGTTCTTCTACCGCGATATTCTGCACGTCGGTGTCGAATGGATGGGCTGGCTCTCGTCGGCCAGCGGTGTGGGCGCGGTGCTGGGCGCCGTGGCCGCGCTCCGCTTGCCGCCGCACCTGGTCAACCTTAAAACGCTGCTCGTGGCGCTTATGTCCGTGGGCCTGGGAAGTATGCTCTATGTGGGGACGCCGTACGTGGGCGTGGCCCTCGTCGGTCAGATTGCCTTGGGCATAGCCTGGGGTGTCGTCAACCCGCTCCACAACACCATTGTGCAGACGACGGCACCACTCGAGCAGCTCGGCCGCGTTAACTCGGTCATGGGCTTTGGCAATATGTTCGCCGGCGTGGCCCCGCTGGCGATTACCCCGTGGCTGGCGGCGACGTTTGGCGTGCAGCAGACGCTCGTAGGGGCGGGCGTGGTTGTGACGGCGGTTCCCGTGGCGTTGCTGCTGTTTGGCCGCCGGCATTTTGATCGTGTCGCAAGGCAGTAAAAACTATCGCAACATTCGATGAAAATCGCGATTTTGCCGAAAAACGTCGAATGTTGTGATGGTTTGCGCCCCGGACTAGGCCATCCTGCGAGTCCGGCCACCACAAAGGGGCCAGGCTCCTTTGTGGTGGTTTTGCGCCAAAGCGCCCCGTGTGCGCCTTGGTATACCATGTACGCCGTTCACGAATACACCCCACACCGCCGCACAACCCAGAAAGGCCCCCATGGACACCACCTTCAGCCACATTAAAGCCGTGTTCTGCGATATCGACGGTACGCTGCTCACGAGCCAGCACACGGTGTCCCCGCGCACCGTGGCGGCGATCCGCGCCCTGCGCGAGCGCGGCGTGCTCTTTGGCCTGTGCACCGGGCGCGACGCCCACGCGACCGAGGCCATGTACGAGCTCTGGGGCATCGAAGGCCTGGTAGACGTGATGGTGGGCTGCGGCGGCGCCGAGGTCATCGACCGCGCGCACGGCATCAACGAGCTGAGCTATCCGCTGCCGGGCGAGACCATCGCGCGCATCTGCAAGCACATGGCGGACCTTCCGGCAACGCCCGTCTGCCCCCGAGACGGCGTGTTCTACGTGCCCGAGAGCAACGCGTGCGTCGAGCACCTGTCGCGCGTCGATGGCGTGCCCTACCAGGTGGTCGATTATGCCGAGTTTTTACGCGAGCCGCAGCCCAAGGTGATGTTTACCATGGCGCCCGAGGTAATGCCGCGGGTGATTGAGCGGGCGTCGACGTTTACCGATGACACTGTTAAGGCGGCGGCTCTGCAAACCACGCAGCGGCTCTACGAGTTCATGGATCCGCGCGTGTCCAAGACGCGCGGCCTTGTGCGCGTGGCAGAGCTCAACGACATGGAGCTCCAGAACATCTGCGTGTTTGGCGATGCCGATAACGACACCTGCATGGTGGCCGACGCCGGCGTGGGCGTGGCTATGGCAAACGGCAGCGACGCTACCCGTGCCGCCGCCGACTTTGTAACCGCGAGCAACGACGAAGACGGCATCGCGATCTTTATCGAGGAACATCTGCTGTAGCGCTAGGGCAGAATCACCACAAAGGGGACAGGTGCCTTTGTGGCGGCCTCAGGCGATTTGGGCGAATTGATGCCTAAAATCTGCGCACAAAATCAAATATGATTGTCTGAACATCACGCTTCTAACCACCGATGGGTTAAAGATATTCTCATCAGTTTGGTAAGGTATTCCTGCTGGCTAATGACCTACCGCTCACGGTCGATTTTCGACCGTGAGCGGGATGTTTGCTCTTGAGCAAAATGTTGTGCAAATAAATCTAATGCCATAAAAAACGATAGTCAACTAAATTACCAGCAGAAACCAAAAATAGATAGCGAATAAACGAAGGTAAATCTGAGCAAATGTCAAGAGAATTGAGAATTCGCTACAAAACCATCGGTTTTCTTGCTCAGATGTTCAAACAATCGCTACAATACGGATTACTACGCGAGCGCAATTACAGATTGCGCAGATACGTTTGATAGTGAAAGAGCAAGATCGCGGTCTCTTGGGGAGGAGACATCGATGAAAGCGAATTCAGATAAATCTAAGCAGCGTAAAAAAGCGACGCGCCGTGTACTGGCAGGCGTTTTGTGCGGAGCCTCCGTGTTGAGCCTGGTACTGTCGCTCGTCATGCCTCCGATCTCGCAGGCCATTGCCAATGATGCCCAGACAGTTTCTACCGAGGAAACTGTGATGGGGGGGGGTTCCTCAAGTGAGTCTACTGATGTAGACAACACCAACAACGGGGATACCGAAAACCAGAATAGTGACGACGCTGAGGGTGGCGAGTCTGGCGACGATGCTCTCGGGACGCCCCCGTTGTCTGATGACACGGGAGCCGAGAGCGCTGCGCAGCCCGCGGATGATGGGCAGTCTGTCTATAAGGCCGCTACTGTTGCAAATGAAGGTGAGGTTCCGGGACTTCAAAGAGATAAGGATGGGTACACGCTGCTGACGAGTGACGGAGACCTGACAACGTACCTTAACGCCCCGACTAAACCCGATAAACTACGTCTTGCGGCTGACATTAGTTCAAGTGAGTCAATCACTATCAGGCAAAATACTACAATCGACCTTGCGAATCACAAGCT
>CAJMPM010000001.1 GCA_905215225.1 uncultured bacterium | reverse complement strand
CCCACAGCTCGATTACGACGATGTCAAGCGCCGTCAGAAGCTCCTCATCACGAGCGTTCGCAACCGTGCGGTCCGCGTGCACTACCACGATGCCGAAACCTCGCTCGTCGAGGCCGCGCTGTCTCGCGCCGGCCGTGACATGACGCCGGTCATCATCGATGCCTGGCGTGCCGGTTCGCGTTTTGACGCCTGGGTGGAGCATTTCTCGCTCGATAACTGGAAAGAGGCGGCGGCCAAAAACGGTATCGATCTCAACGAGCTCGTGCACCTGCCCTACGAACTGGACTGGCGCCTGCCCTGGGAGCACGTGAGTCCCGGCTGCTCGCGCGGCTTCCTCGAGCGCGAATACCGCCGCTCGCTGGAGGGTGTCACGACGCCCGACTGTACCCGCACCTCGTGCACCGGCTGCGGAATCTGCCCCACGCTCCATGCCAAGAATGTATTGGTGGGTGATCGCGCATGAGTGAACGCCTGACCGACAACCCCACGCTCTTTAGGCTTCGCGTTCGCTATGGCAAGCGCGACCGTCTTAAGTACCTGGGCCATCTCGAAGTGATCCATACCATTGAGCGCATCGTGCGCCGTGCGGGACTTCCCTATGCCGTCACGCAGGGCTTCTCTCCGCACATGCGCGTGGGCTTCTCTTCGGCGCTACCGGTTGGTACGTCGTCGACCTGCGAGTGGTATGACCTGTTTATGACCGAGTTCGTGGCGCTCGACGAGGCGTTTGAGCGCCTGGCTGCGGCGTCTCCGGCCGATCTGGCGCCCATCGAGGCGGCGTACATCGACGTGCGCACGCCGGCATTGACGGCGCAGCTCACGCGCCTGTCGTATCGCATCGACCTGCACTTGGATCCCGAGGCGCCCGTAAGCGCCGACGAGGTGCGTCGTGCGATCGACACGCTGCGCGCGGACCATGGCATCGACTACGCGCGCGGCAAAAAGAGCAAGCGCTTGGATTTGGATCACACGCTCGTTGGCTATGAGCTCACGGCGGGGGAGCGCCCGGACCATTTGGTTCTCATGCTCGACACCCATGCCGACAACGAGGGCTCTATGCGTCCGGAAATTTTGCTTTCTGCTGCTGATGTTTTGTTGCAGGGCTTGACCCCGGGCGTGGATGCACCTATTGTTTCCACCGGTATGCAAGACCTCGTGACCATCTGCTCCTACGATGTCGAGCGTCAGAATCAAGCATGCGAGGACGACGAGGGCCGACTCGTCAGCCCCATACCTGTGCGAACTTGTGGATTTGCTCCACATACTCGTTGACGGGGGTATTTTCGCCTGCTACTATATTCGGCTGTTGCACTAACTGATGCATGAAGGGCAAGTAAACATGTACGCAATCGTTTACACGGGCGGCAAGCAGTACAAGGTCGCCACCGACGATGTCATCACCGTCGAGAAGATCGAGGGCAATGAGGGCGACAAGATCACCCTGCCGGGTATCTTCCTCAACGATGGTAAGAAGATCGTCACCGATCCCGACAAGCTGGCCAAGGCCAAGGTTACCGCTCAGATCGTTGAGCAGTTCAAGGGCGAGAAGCAGCTGGTCTTCAAGTTCCACAAGCGCAAGCGCTATCGTCGTCTGAAGGGTCACCGTCAGCAGCTCACCAAGCTGAAGATCGTGAAGGTCCAGGCTACGTCCCGCGCCAAGAAGGCTGTCAAGGCAGAGGCCGAGGCTGTTGCCGAGGCTCCCGTCGCCGAGTAGATTACACTCGTAACGAAAGAGTAGGTATACACAATGGCACACAAAAAAGGACTCGGTTCCTCCCGTAATGGCCGTGACTCCCGCGGTCAGCGCCTTGGCACGAAGCGCTATGCCGGCCAGACGGTAACCACGGGCACGATTCTCGTCCGTCAGCACGGCACGCACATCCACCCGGGTGAGAACGTTGGCCGTGGTAAGGACGACACGCTGTTCGCGCTGGTCGACGGTACCGTTGAGTTCCACAAGGGTATCAAGCACAGGGTCAGCGTACGCCCGCTCGCGAACGCGTAATTCACCCTTCATAGAGCACATATGTGGGAGGCACTTGAGTTTTAGGATTCAAGGGTCTCCCTCTTTTTTGTAGGAGGCGATTCTGTTGTCACAGTTCACCGATATCAGCCGCATTAACGTGTGCGGCGGCGACGGCGGAGCCGGATGCATGTCGTTTAGGCGCGAGGCATTTGTCCCCAAGGGCGGCCCCGATGGCGGCGACGGCGGTCGTGGCGGGAATGTCGTCATCCAGGCCGATGCTCAGCTGTCTTCGCTGATCGATTACCGCTTTAAGCATCACTTCCGTGCTGAGCGCGGAACGCATGGCCAGGGTGCCCGCCGCAACGGCAAAAGCGGAGAGGACCTGATTTTGAAAGTCCCCATGGGCACCGTAGTCCGCGAGCTCGATCCCGAGACGCAGACCCCGATGTTCGAGATTGCCGACCTGGTGCACGACGGTGAGCGCGTTGTCGTGGCGCCCGGTGGTGCCGGCGGTCTGGGCAACACTCACTTTGTGACGTCGGTGCGTCGCGCGCCCGCATTTGCCCAGCTGGGCGAGCCGGCCGAGGAGCACTGGATCGAGCTTGAGATGAAGCTCATGGCCGATGCCGCGCTTGTGGGCTTTCCCTCTGTCGGCAAGTCCTCGCTCATCGCGCGTATGAGCGCTGCCCGTCCCAAGATTGCCGACTACCCGTTTACCACGCTCGTGCCCAATCTGGGCATGGTGCGTGCCGGCGAATATTCTTACGTCGTTGCCGACGTCCCCGGTCTCATCGAGGGCGCGAGCGAGGGTCGTGGCCTGGGCCATCAGTTCCTGCGCCATATTGAGCGCACGGCCTTGATCATGCATGTCGTTGACATGACGGGCGGGTTTGAGGATCGCGATCCGGTCGAGGACTATCGCATCATCAATCGTGAGCTCGAGCAGTATGGTGCCGAGCTTTCGGAGCGTCCGCAGATCGTCGTCGCCAACAAGTGCGATGCGCCGGGCACAGCCGATAAGATAGCCGACCTTAAGCGTGCTGCGCTCGACGACGGGCATATGTTCTTTGCCGTGTCCGCTGTGACGGGTGCCGGTCTCAACACGTTGATGCTTGCCGTGGGCGAGCAGGTGGCCAAGCTCCGCGCTGAGCTGGCGGTCCCTGATGAGCCGGTCGATTTGCGCGACGAGGAGTGGGAGCGTCGCCGCCTGCAGCGCGAGAAGCGCTTCCACATTGTCCAGGAGGAGCCCGGTGCCTTCCGCGTTGTCGGTCGCGCCATCGAGCGCTTGGTTATCCAGACCGACTGGGAAAATGAGGAGGCCGTCATCTACCTGCAGCATAAGTTTTCCCGCATGGGTGTTGACGATGCGCTCGAAAAGGCCGGTTGCCGTGCCGGCGACGAGGTTCGCATTTGCCAGCGCGCCTTTGACTTTGAGGGCGCCGAGGACTTCTCGGAGTTCGAGGACGAGCTTGAGGACGGTAGCGAGGACGTCGCCGTCGAGGTCGTTGATGTCGAGGATGTCGCGGACGATAGCTTGGAGGCTGTCGACGCGGTGGATGCCATTGACGGTACCGATGACGCTGTTGCTGCGGAAGACGTCGAGACCCCGGAGGGCGAGTAAGCCATGTCGCTGCGCGGTGGAATCGGTCTGCCCGAGCTTCCCATAGAGGACGGGCGGGAGTTTAGGCTCGGCATTATGGGCGGTACCTTTGACCCCATCCATTACGGTCACCTGGTGACCGCCGAGCAGGCACGTGAGTCCCTCGACTTGGACGCCGTGCTCTTTATGCCGGCGGGCTCGCCTGCCTTTAAACTCGACAAACCGGTGACGCCGGCCGCGGACCGTTATGCCATGACGGTCCTCGCGACCGCCGCGAACCCGGCCTTTTTGGCAAGCCGCTTCGAGATCGATCGTGCCGGTGTCACCTATACAGCCGATACGCTGCGCGCCCTGCGCGACTTTTACCCGCCTCAGGTAAAGCTTTACTTTATTACGGGTGCTGATGCGATTATCGATATAGTGACCTGGCACAATGCTGATGAGATTGCCGAACTGGCAACCTTTATTGCTGCGACGCGACCAGGCTTTGATATCGATACTGCTCGCGCGCGAATCAAAGAGTCGGGCCTGCCGTTTGACGTGCGGTATATCCAGATCCCGGCGCTGGCGATTAGCTCGACGAACATTCGTAAGCGAGTTGCCCGCGGCATGAGCGTGCGCTATCTTACGAGCGAGTCCGTGCTCGGCTATATCCGTAAACGCGGCCTGTATGCCGATCTTGGGCAAGACGATTTTGATTGATAGGGGAGAACGTTGTCGGTAGAAGATCAGTTTGAGGGCGACGAGCGCGCGCTCTTGACGCGTATCCACGAGTTGCTCGATGTTCGCATGAAGGATAAGCGTAAGCGCTACGTGCATTCGCTCGGGGTTGCCGAGACTGCGTTGCGCCTAGCCGAGGTGTACGGTGTCGACCGCTTTGATGCCGCTGCCGCCGGCCTGATCCATGACTGGGACAAGGTGCTCTCCGACGACGAGCTGGTCACGCGCGCTCTGCATTACGGCATTAAGATTGCCGGCTCTCCTTCCGCCGCGACGCCGCTTTTGCATGGCCCGGTTGCCGCCTATGAGCTTCCGCAGCTTTTTCCCGAGCTGTCGCCGGCGGTCTTTCAGGCTGTCGACCGTCACACCGTGGGTGCTTGCGACATGACGCCGCTCGATATGGTGGTCTTTGTGGCCGATGCCATCGAACCCAACCGCCACGGCGATTATGCCCATGCGCTGCGCAAGATGGTGGGGAAGTCCTCGCTCGACGAGTTGTTCTTCTCCTGTTTTGCGCAGGGTCTGGTCTATGTGATCCAGACCGGGCGTTATCTTTATCCCACGGCTATTACGATTTACAACCATTACGCCCAGCTGCGCTAGCTCGGGCTGTCTAGAAAGAGGTATTCCATGGCCGACGAGACCATGACCGACGAGCAGATTCTTGAAGGTGTGGAGCACAAGAGCTTCGCCGCCACGTCCGACCGCACTGCCGCCTCGCTGTCCGCGAGCGGTGTCGCCGCCGAGGATGTCGCCCGCGCCGCCGCACAGGCCGCCTACGACAAGAAGGGCGAGGACGTTCAGGTGCTCGACCTGACCGAGCTTTCCGACGTATGCGACTACTTTGTGCTTGCCACCGGTACCAACAACCGCCAGGTCGATTCTATCGTCGACGAGATCGAGGAGAAGGTCGCCGAGGCTTGCGGCGAGCACCCGTTCTCCATCGAGGGTCGCGAGCAGAAGACCTGGATGCTCATGGACTACGGTTCGGTTGTCGTCCACGTCTTCACTCCCGAAGCCCGCGACTTCTACCGCCTCGAGAAACTCTGGGGAGACGCTCCCCAGCTCCCCCTCAACCTCCTCTAGTAGCTCATTTGAGACGGGGTTTAGCTACCCTCACGCATATCGCCGGGCAGGTGCGGTTTTCCGCACCTGCCCGGCTTTCTTTTTGCCCAAAGTAGCTAATTTGGGACGGGGCTTTTTTAGCTACTACCTACCGTTCGCCGATAGAAGCGAGTTGCGGTTCATTGCGTGATATTTAGCTTTCCGACTCGGGTAACGTATTTGTTATCTGGGCTTATAGGACAAAATGTGTGTCCACGTTGGGGGCATCGGCGCAGGTAGATGCCCCTTTTTCAGCCGTTTAAATTCCGTGCCCGCTTTTAACCGCTCGGACAGAATGTGTGTCCGGTTGCCTATCGTTCCCGCAGGTAGATAACCTTTTCCGGAACCGTTAAATATCCTTTCGGAAGAGGTGCCCATGAAGGCCGTTTATTGCCCCTACTGCGGCGGTCGGACCAAGCGCAACGGCAGGACCTCATCGGGGTCCCAGCGGTGGAGGTGCACGGCCTGCGGCGCGTCGACGACGGTGAGGTACGACGACACGGCGACGAGGCTGGACGAGTTCCTCGGGTGGCTCCTCTCCAAGGACTCCCAGGCGGCGATGCCGGGCGGCGGGCGGTCCTTCAGGCGCAGGACGGCCGAGTTCTGGGAGGTCTGGCCGATGCCCGTCCCCGACGGCGAGCTGCACCGCGTGCTCCACGTCGACGGGATCTGGGTCGCGCGCGACCTCGTCGTGCTCATATGCTGCAGCGGCGAGAGGGTGGTCTCCTGGTACATGGCGAGGTCGGAGAACTCGAGGGCGTGGTCGGCCCTCATGTCGCCGATCCCGGCGCCCGAGGTGGTCGTCACCGACGGCGGGAGCGGGTTCGCCAAGGCCGTGCGCGAGACCTGGCCGCGCACCAGGGTCCAGAGGTGCACCTTCCACGCCTTCTCGCAGGTCAAGCGCTACACGACGACGCGGCCGAAGCTCCAGGCGGGGCGCGAGCTCTACCTCATCGCGCGCGACCTCATGGGCATCGAGACGCTGCACCAGGCCGAGCTCTGGGTCGAGCGCTACCTCGACTGGTGCGGGTTCTGGGCCGACTTCCTGGAGGACAGGACCGTGGTGGACGGCAGGAGGGTCTACACCCACGAGAGGCTGAGGCGGGCGCGCTCGTCGCTGTCGTCGCTGGTGTCGGCGGGGACGCTGTTCACCTACCTCGACCCCGCCCTAGCCAAGGCCGGCCCGCTGCCGTCGACCAACAACATGATCGAGGGAGGGGTGAACTCGCAGCTGAGGGCCGTCCTGCGCAACCACCGGGGGCTGACGTCGGTCAAGCGCGTGAAGGCGGTGTTCTGGTGGTGCCACGCGCACTCGGGGGACGCGAGGACGGCGCGCGAGAAGCTCGCCGCGATGCCGACCGACGCGGACATCGACTTCCTGTTCAGCGTCTACTCCGCCTCGCCGTCGCGCGAGGACGGAGGGCCGGAGTGGGGCGACAGGGCCGTGTGGGAGGACCTCCACCACAGGGACCCGTACCCGTTCTGGCTTGATTAATGGATAGAAACGGATGTTCTATCGGGACACACATTTTGTCCTATAAGCCGTGCATCTTCGCCCAGAATCCCCGCGCCTTCGGGAACGCAAGTAAAATCTAATAAGTATATCTGTCTGAACAACAGCTTTGTTGCGCAACACCTGTTCTACGAGACAGGGGGTTAGGTTATACTAAATTGCACTGTGCGCCGCATCTGATGCATTTCGCTCCAAGCGCGGCACTCAGTGGATATCCGATTTACCATTTGGATGTCCTGGCGGTCATTCAGCGTCTCGACACAAGCTCGGCCCCGGAGCTCGTTCGAGCTGTTCGTATTCCTTGAAAGGGGAAACATGGACATATCGAGGAAGACTGATTACGCCCTTCGTATGCTGGCGATGCTTGCCGAGGATCCGGAGTGTTTGCTTTCTGTTCGCACCGCTGCCGAAGAGGTCAATGTCCCGTATTCGTTTGCCCGTTCGATTCAGCATGGTTTGGTCCAGGCCGGTATTGTGGAGAGCCTGCGTGGCGTCCACGGTGGCATGCGTCTCAAGGTCAGTCCGGACGACGTCACTATCCGCCAAGTCGTCGAGGCCGTTCAGGGCCCTATGGTTATGAACGATTGCACCGCGCCCGATGGCGACTGTGCACGCATGGGCACGTGCTGCTATCATCCCCTGTGGGCCGGAGCCCAGGCGCTGATGCGCGACTATCTCGATTCCGTTTCGCTCGGCGATATCGTCGCCCATCGCCAGTTTCCGGCTGTCGATCCCAAGTTCGCCGACCGCGATGCGTTTCCCGAGTACGCCGCTTGCGCGTATGCTTGCCGGGAGGAATAGCGCCGCATAAGGAGCATTGTCATGATTCAGGACCCCTTTCGTTCGATGATTCGTTCGGAAGGGGTCCTGCGTTATCGCGACCTTCCGTGGCGCCGCACGCGCGACCCGTATATCATCTGGCTTTCCGAGGTCATGCTGCAACAGACGCAGGTGCCGCGCGTGGAGACGCGCATGCCGGCGTGGCTCGATCGCTTTCCGACTGTCCGGGCGCTTGCTCAGGCCGCCCCTTCCGATGTCTTGGATGCGTGGCAGGGGATGGGCTACAATCGCCGCGCCCTGGCGCTTCACAGGGCCGCACAGTGCGTTGTGGAGGACTGGGATGGGGAGTTTCCGCGTGAGACGCACGATCTGGTCGCGTTGCCCGGCATTGGCCCGGCAACGGCGCAGGGCATCCGTTCGTTTGCATTCGATCTTCCGGGCGTGTATCTGGAGACCAACGTGCGCACGGTCTTTTTGCATCATTTCTTTCCCGATGTGCCGGCCGTTCCCGATCGCGAGCTGGTGCCGCTGATTCAAGCTGCCTGTCCGGCGGCCCCCGGTGCGGCGGCGGATGAGATTGCGCCCTTTGCCGCGCCTCAAGACGATGCCGACACGCCGCGCGCATGGTATTACGCGCTGCTGGATTATGGCGCGTATCTTAAGAAGACGCTGCCCAATCCGTCCAGGCGTTCGGCGAGCTATAGCCGTCAGTCTAAGTTTGAGGGCTCGCGCCGCCAAAAGCGCGCGCATATCGTGCGTATGTTGTTGGCGGCGCGCGATGGGCAGCCGGCGGGGATTACGCTTGCTGATGCCGTGGTGGGCGTTAACGAGATGGAAGCGGCGGCTGGGCGTGGGCCGGGCGAGCGCGACTTGATCGCGGGCATTCTAGCCGACCTGGAGCGTGAGGTCTTTTGCCGAGCTGATGGCGATCGCTGGCTGAGCATCTAGCCTGTGCAAATCTGAAGAACAGGATTGTAAGGTTTAGATTTTCGGCATGAGGGCATCCTAAAGACGAGGCCGCTCGAAGCCTACGGGCGGCATGCGTTGAAGGGAAGTACACCTATGGATTTTGAGAATTCCCAAACCAAGAAGAACCTCGAGACCGCTTTTGCCGGTGAGTCCCAGGCACACACCAAGTATCGCTACTACGCATCTAAGGCCAAGAAGGATGGCTACGTTCAGATCTCGAATATCTTTGCCGAGACCGCAGGCAACGAGTCCGAGCACGCCAAGCTGTGGTTTAAGTATCTGCACGACGGCGCCGTTCCCGACACCCTGGACAACTTGCGTGATGCCGCTGCGGGCGAGAACTACGAGTGGACCACGATGTACGACGAGTTCGCCAAGACCGCCGAGGAGGAGGGCTTTACCGAGATTGCCGCAAAGTTCCGTGGCGTCGGTGCTGTCGAGAAGGCTCACGAGGAGCGCTACAACAAGCTTGTTGAGCGCATTGAGTCGGGCGAGGTGTTTGAGCGCGAGGGCGTGAAGGTATGGAAGTGCCTGAACTGCGGGCACCTGCACGTTGGTGCCGAGGCGCCCGAGGTGTGCCCGGTTTGTAACCACCCGAAGGCGTACTTTGAGGAGCAGGTGGTGAACTACTAGCGCGTGGCGCTGACATGAGCTGGTCCGGGAGGGCGGGATTGCCTTCCCTCCCCGCTCACGGCTTCGCAGGGTCGCGTTGAGGGAAGGTAATCCCGCCCTCCCGGCCCGCTTTGGGTCGTCGTGTGCTCGCTACAGAAAAGCTGATAACTAAGTTTGTGTGCCGCCCCTATCGGGGCGGCACGTTTTTGTATGGGGACTGGTTGGGACGGTACCGTTCATGGGTGGGGTACACTGGGTAGCGACTTTTAGTTTATCTACTACCTGATGAGGTGTTTTTTATGGGTAAGAAGTCTCGGGCTCGGGTGGCTGCGGCGGGGACTCGCAAGGATCCTGGTCGTCGGGTTCCTGAGGGCAAAAAGGCCGATCGTGCCGAGAAGGACAAGAAGGTCGGCGCGCATGCTCATCCTGAGTGGGCGCCCCATTTGAATTCGGCGAGTGAGGACCTGACCGCCAAGCTGTTTACGATGGTCGAGGTCATCTTGGGCGTGGTGCCTGTGGTGGTCATTGGCCTGTTCCTGGCCTCTAAGGATGCCATGAGCGTGGATAAGCTCACCGATGTCTTTTCCCAGGACCCCTCGATGGTAGTTACGTTTATCTCTGCGTGCCTGCAGCCGTTTGTGGCGTACATGCTGTACATGATTTATCGCAAATACTGCGAGGGCGACGCTGGTTTTGCCGCCGGCAACCTGATCGGTCTTTTGTGCTCCGAGATCCTACTGCTCAATATCCCGGGCGTCATCGGTATGGGCATCTTGCTGTGGCGTGTTTGGCGCAACGTTGCCCCGCACTTTGAGAGCTGGCTAATTGAGCGCCGTTTTACGGGCGTGTTGGCCGACATTGCCGGTTCGCTCGTGATTCTAGCCTTGGCGTTTATGTGCGCCACCGCCGCCCGAGGTCTCGCGGGCATGTAAAGCTGCCTTCACCGACTGCGGAGCACAGGGCGGGGAAACACCTTTCCCTCTCGCTCACGGCTCCGCAGGTCGCGCGAGGCAAAGGTGTTTCCCCGCCCTGCGCTCCGGCGTTGAGTCGTCGCATGCTCGTTACAGAAAAGCTGATAATAAGTTTGTGTGCCGCCCCTTTTGGGGCGGCACGTTTTTGTGTGGGGTCTCTGTCTTCACAATTTCCGTCAAGCTTTTGGTTAGATTTTTGTCAGTTGGCGTAAGGGCGGAAGGGCAAAAGATCATTCGATAAAAAAGCTCAGAGAAAGTGCTGGTAGGGGAGTTGTTGAGCTTTTCGACAGTTTTCTGACTATAGAATCTTTGCGGCTATTGCCGCGGATTTCGTTGCCGCGGCCGCGATGGTGCGTGATGCTGGGCGTAAGCGTCGAATGCTCCGATTGAGGAGGCCAACATGGATCTGTTTCTTGAGACCCCGCAGCAAAAAGCCGAGCGCATGTTGCGCCAACAGCAACGGCTTATGGAGATGCAAATGCAAGGGGCGGCCGTCCAGCCTCCTGTGCAAAACGCCGCGCCCGCGGTATCGTCTGCGGATGAGGTGGACCCAGGAGCCTATTCCGTACAGCAAGATTCATATGCGCAGGAGCTTGCGTTCGACAAGCGTCGTGCGCGTCGCCGTCGCTGGGCCCAGCGCCTGCATACGCTGGCGATGATCGTGCTGATCCCGTTGGGACTCGCGGCAATCTTCTTGGCCTCGTATGCCCTCACGTGCATTCTCAACGGCGCCTCGCCCAGCGAGGTGCTTGAGCACTTGGCGGTTCTCGGCCTGCGCCTAAGCGATGTCGTAGCAACCATCCGCGCCGGCTGGGAGAGTTAGCGTTTTAGTACCTGTGGCCCAAAATCCATTTGTCCGATTGCCATGTGACGCCCGGTGCGTGTGGCGGGGTAAGATTGATCGCGGTTTTGATTGATGATCGATTGAGTTTGTTGGGCGGAGTCTATGTCTGCTATTGATATCGTGCTTGTTGTGACCGCCTTGGTGGCGGTGGGGGTTGCTGTGGCTTGTGCCCTGCAGCTCAAGGGCCTTCGCGTCGAGCTGCAGGAGCGCGGCGATAGCGGGGCAGAGATGCTGGCTGCGCTCGAGCAGGCCAACAATGCGCTCGACACCCTGAACGTCGCTTTGGCCGAAACCCGCCGCACGGCAAATGCCATCGCGCAGCAGCAGACGACCGATGCGGCCGTAGAGCAGCAGCGCTACCTGACCATCGCGCGTGAGTTCTCGCAGGCTGGCGACCGCATGGATGACCTGCGCCGCGAGACGGCCCAGCAGCTCGGTGCCAACCGCGAGGGTATCGAGCACCGCTTGGACAAGGTGCGCGAGACGGTCGATGCCCAGCTGGGCGCCATCCGCAAGGACAACAACGTGCAGCTCGATCAGATGCGCGCGACGGTGGACGAGAAACTCTCCCGCACGCTCAACGATCGCCTGTCTGCATCGTTTAAGCAGGTGAGCGACCAGCTCGAGGCTGTGTACAAGGGTTTGGGCGATATGCAGTCCATTGCCACCGGCGTGGGCGACCTCAAGCGCGTGCTGGGCAATGTAAAAGCGCGCGGCATTTTGGGCGAGGTGCAGCTGGGTGCGATCCTGGCGGACATCCTTACGCCCGACCAGTATCTGGAAAATGTCGCCACCAAGCCCGGCGCCTCGGAGCGCGTTGAGTTTGCCGTCAAGCTGCCGGTGGACGAGGGCGATCCCGTGCTGCTGCCGATTGACTCCAAGTTTCCGGGCGACGCGTACGAGCACTTGCTCGACGCGCAGGAGTCGGGCGATGCGGAGACCGTGGCGGCTGCGCGCAAGACGCTCGATGCGATGGTAAAGCGTGAGGCAAAGGACATCTGCGAAAAGTACCTGAGCGTGCCCGCGACGACCAATTTTGGCATTCTGTTCGTTCCGTTTGAGGGGCTGTACGCCGAGGTCGTCAGCCGCCCCGGGCTTATCGAGACCCTGGGCCGCGACTATCACGTCAACGTTGCCGGCCCCAGCACCATGGCGGCCATCCTCAACAGTCTGCAGATGAGCTACCAGACGTTTAAATTGCAAAAACGTACCGACGACGTGCTGCGCGTGCTTTCCGCCGTCAAGGCCGAGCTGCCGCGTTATCAGACGGCGCTGCGCCGTGCCCAACAGCAGATCGAGACCGCAGGAAAGACGGTCGAGGGCATCATCACCACGCGCACCAACGTTATGGAGCGCAAGCTCAAGGATATCGACGCGCTGGAAGACGCGCGGGAGGCCGACGAGATCTTAGGGCTCACATCCGCGGAGCTGCTCGCAGACCAAAAAGACGAGGACTAGCTGCATCTGACGGTGGGGCGCCGGTGTAAGCACGGCGCGGGCGCTTTTCGCATCGTGCTTGCCTGAAGTGCACTTTAGTGTGCAACAATGGCGTTTCGCCCTATCAGACGCGAAAGGAAGCCCATGTCTCAGAGAAACACCAGTCCGCTCAAACGCTCCACCGTGCGCCGCACGCTGCAGCGTTTTTGGGACGTCACGCGCACGCAGCCGCTGATTGTCTTTCTCTCGGTGTTCTCGTCGGCGGGCTACATCTTTTTGCTCACGTTTGCCAACACCTATGTGATGGCCCTCATCGTCGACCGTGTCCAAGCGGGTCCCGTGGCGGGCGACCAAGTATTCGAGGTCTTTGGTCCCTACATTCTGGCGCTCGTGCTCGTTAACCTAGCGGGCCAAATCCTCTCCAAGCTGCAGGACTACACCGTCTACAAGCTCGAGATTGCGGGCAACTACCACCTGGCGCGCCTGTGCTTCGACACGCTCTCCAATCAATCCATGACATTCCACACCAGTCGCTTTGGCGGATCGCTTGTGAGCCAGACGAGTCGTTTTATGAGCGGCTATACGGGGCTGGTGGACGTAACGGTGTATTCGCTCATTCCCACTATCACCTCGGTTGTCTGCACGGTGGCGGCGCTCGCCCCGGTGGTGCCGACATTTACCGTGATCCTGGTGGGCATCATGGTCGTCTACATTGCGTTTGTCTGGCTTATGTACAAGCGCATCATGCCGCTTTCGGCCGCGACGTCCGCTGCGCAGAACAAGCTGTCGGGCGTGCTGTCCGACGCGGTCACGAACATCCTAGCCGTTAAGACCTGTGGGCGCGAGGACTTTGAGCGCGACCTGTTCGATGCCGCCGACCGTGCTGCACGCGACGCCGAGACGGTCTCGATGCACGCCATGATGCAGCGCAACTTTACGACCTCGGGCCTTATCGTCATCACCATGGCCGTGGTGAGCGTGTTCGTCGCGGGCGGCAACGCGTGGTTTGGCATCTCTGCCGGCGCGCTCGTCATGATCTTTACCTATACGTACAACCTCACCATGCGTCTGAACTACGTGAGCTCCATGATGCAACGCATCAACCGCGCGCTGGGCGATGCGGCCGAGATGACGCGCGTGCTGGACGAGCCGCGTCTGGTGGCAGACGACGAGAATGCCCCCGAGCTCAAGGTGGGCGAGGGTGCGATTGATTTTGAGCACCTGAGCTTTGCATACCGTGATGCCGCGGCAGGCGAGAGCGTGTTCGACGACCTGACGCTCCATGTGGCGGTGGGCCAGCGCGTGGGCCTGGTGGGCAAATCGGGCTCGGGCAAGACGACGCTCGCCAAGTTATTGTTGCGCCTGGACGATGTACAGGGCGGCCGCGTGCTCGTGGACGGCCAGGACGTCTCGCGCTGCACGCAGCAGAGCCTGCGCCGCCAGGTTGCCTACGTGCCGCAGGAGGCGCTGCTGTTCCATCGCTCCATTCGCGAGAATATCGCCTACGGCCGCCCCGACGCCACCGACGAGCAGATTCGCGAGGCGGCTCGCTTGGCTAATGCGACTGAGTTTATCGAACGCCTGCCCAACGGCTTTGACACCATGGTGGGCGAGCGCGGCGTTAAGCTTTCGGGTGGCCAACGCCAGCGCGTGGCCATTGCCCGCGCTATTCTCACTGACGCGCCGATTCTGGTGCTCGACGAGGCGACGTCTGCCTTGGATAGCGAGTCCGAGGCGCTGGTGCAGGAGGCGCTCGAGAACCTGATGCGCGGTCGCACCTCCATTGTGGTGGCGCATCGCCTGTCCACCGTGGCGGCGCTCGACCGCATCGTGGTGCTGGCGGACGGCGAGATTGTCGAGGACGGTACGCATGCGCAGCTTGTCGAGGCGGGCGGCGAGTATGCGAGCCTGTGGGGCCGCCAGACCGGCGCATTTTTGGAGGCGTAAAGACCCCATACGTGGGACAATCGTGCCCATAGGTTTGTTATGCCGCTGAGCCGAGGAGTCGTTATGCCACGCGAGACCAATGCCGCCAAACGCGAGCGCGCCGTTGAGGTGTGCGAGCGCCTCAACCGTCGCTATGGCCCGGTCGAGTGCTTTTTGGACCACGAGAATCCCTTTAGGCTGCTCATCGCGGTGCTTCTCTCGGCGCAGACGACCGACGCGCAGGTCAACAAGGTGACGCCGAAGCTGTTTTCCCTGTGGCCCACGCCCGAGGCCATGGCGGGGGCGAGCGTGGCCGATGTGGCCGATACCATTAAGTCGCTCGGCTTTTATAAGAGCAAGGCCAAGCACGCCGTGGAGGCCGCGCAGATGATCGTTGCCGATTACGGTGGCGAGGTGCCGGCCGACATGAAGGAGCTCGTCAAGCTGCCGGGCGTGGGGCGTAAAACGGCGAACATCGTGCTCAACGTGGGGTTTGGCATCGTGGAAGGCATCGCGGTCGATACACACGTCAACCGCATTGCACACCGCCTGATGCTGAGTCCCAAGACGCATGCCAAGGAGCCGCTCAAGACCGAGCAAGATCTGCTCAAGATTTTGCCGCACGAGTATTGGGGATCGGCCAACCACCAGTGGATTACCTTTGGCCGCGAGATCTGCGACGCCCGCAAACCCAAGTGTGACGAGTGTCCGCTGGCGGATTTGTGCCCCAGCGTGCGCGTAGCGGGGTAGGGCGGAACGCATCTTCGTCTGGCGTTTTTTGCGGGGCTGGGTTTGCCCTTGAGCCGGAGTCCTCTCCATGCGCTACCATGACAGGCAATGAAATCCGCCGCATACCCGCCGAGCTTGCCCCGGCGGGCTTTTGGCGTTGCAATGCCGGAGGAACAGCATGCTCATTCACCGTATAGCCGCGCAGCTCTACACTGCCGAGGCACTGCAGACCGTCGAGGCCGGACTCGATGCCGGCGAGGACGTGACGCTGGCTGTGTCGCAGTCGGGCCGCACGCTTATGGCGGCCGCCCAGTTTGCGCGCCGTCCGCGCCCGACGGTCTATATTGTGAGCGGCGAGGATGCGGCCGATCGCGCCGCGCGTAGCCTTGCCGCCTACGTGGGCCTAGCGCACGTGTGCCGTTTTCCCGAGCGCAAGGACTATCCGTGGCGCGAGCAGGCGCCCGACGATGCCGTGGTGGCGCAGCGCTGCGAGGCTCTGGGGCGCATCGTGCGCGGGGACAACTGCATCATGGTTGCCTCGGCCCGCGCGCTGCTGCGTTGCGTGCCGCCGGTCGAGAGCCGCTACTGGGAGTCCACTACTTTTGCGGTGGGCGAGGAGATTCCTTTTGACGAGGTGCCGCAGCGCCTGGTGGGCATGGGCTACACCAATGCCGGCGCCGCCGACGCGCCTGGTCTGTTCCGCGTGCACGGCGACACCGTCGAGGTGTTTCCCGCGCAGGAGAAGGCGCCCGTGCGCATCGAGTTCTTCGGCGACGAGATTGACCGCATCCGCCGCATGGTGAGCTCAACGGGGCAGACCATCGGCAACGAGGACAGTATCGAGATCTTCCCCTGCCGTGAGCTGGCGCTTACCGATGAGGCGGTCCACAACATGCACGTGGCGCTCTACCGCGCCAGCCAGGACGATAGCAAGCTGGCGGCGCTGCTCGAGATGGTGGATGCGCGCATCGTCACGCCCGAGCTCGACCGCTTTTTGCCGGTGATGTACGGCCAGACCGTGAGCCCGTTGGCACACGTGAGTGGCAAGGCGCTTGTGGTTTTGTCCGAGCCGCGCTCGCTGTTCGACGACTGCCTGCGTGCCTACGAGGATATCGAGGCCCGTGCCGGCGAGGCGGGGATTGACCGCCTGGACGGTCTGTACGTGCGCGCTCAACAGCTCGATTTTGGTGCCCAGCAGCGCCTGAACTACGTAAGCCTCATTCGTGCCGGCGGCGCGGTGACGGCCGAGCTCAAGATTGAGCAGCCTGCCATCGCAGGCTCGGACAACCGTTTTATGACGCGCATCCAGGAGGTCGTGGGCAAGCGCTATGCCTGCGTGTTTGCCATTCCCGACCGCGGCGCGCGTGAGTCGATGGAGCTCACCTTTGGCGACGAGGGCATTACCTTTGAGGAATCGCTGACCGCGGCGCCCGAAAATGCCGGCGCTATCGGCGACCGCGTGCGCGTGGCAGCGGCGGATTCCGCCGACCGTGCCGCACGCCAGGAGGCCCACGCTTCCATTCGCGAGCGTAAGGCCGACGCACTCAACGCCCGCTCGCTCGAGGCGGGCGCGGCCCAGGCTGCCGCCGGTGCCGCCGTGCCCACCATCTCGCGCGGGCGCGTGACCTTTGTCGATGCCGCCCTGCCGCAGGGCGTGGTGGTGCCCGATGCCAACCTGGCCGTGTTCTCGATCGCCGACCTCAACGCCCGCATGGACGCCAACCGCGCGCGCAGCCGCCGCAAGGTGGACATTACGCAGATCACCTTCCCGTTTAAGCCGGGCGACTACGTGGTGCACGCCACTCACGGCATCGCACTCTTTAGCGAGATTGCGCGTCAGGAAGTGGGCGGCAAGGAGCGCGACTACTTTTTGCTGGAATATGCCGACGGCGACAAACTCTACGTGCCGCGCGAGCAGGTCGACCGCATCACGCGATACGTCGGTCCCGACGGTGACAAGCCGCGCCTGACCAGGCTCAACACTGCCGACTGGACGCGTGCCACGAACAAGGCGCGCAAGAACGCCAAAAAGCTGGCGTTTGACCTGGTCGATCTGTATACGCGCCGTTCGTCGATTACCGGTATCGCCTGCCCGCCCGACACGCCCGAGCAGATCGAGATGGAGGAGAGCTTTCCTTACGACGAGACGCGCGACCAGCTGGAGGCCATCGCCGACATTAAGGCCGATATGGAGGCGCCCAAGCCCATGGACCGCCTGCTGTGCGGCGACGTGGGTTTTGGCAAGACCGAGGTCGCCCTGCGCGCGGCGTTTAAGTGCGTGGACTCCGGCCGCCAGGTCATGGTGCTCTGCCCCACGACCATTCTTGCCCAGCAGCACTACGAGACGTTCTTTGAGCGCTTTGCCCCGTTTGGCCTCGAGGTCGAGGTGCTCAGCCGCTTCCGCACGCCGGCGCAGCAAAAGCGCGCGCTCAAGGCGTTTGCCGAGGGCACGATCGACGTGCTCATCGGCACGCACCGTCTGCTTTCGGCCGATGTGAACCCCAAGAACCTGGGCCTGGTGATCATCGACGAGGAGCAACGCTTTGGCGTGCAGCACAAGGAGCAGCTCAAGAACCTGCGCGAGCAGATTGACGTGCTCACGCTTTCGGCAACGCCGATTCCGCGAACCATGCAGATGGCCACGAGTGGCGTGCGCAACATGAGCCTAATCACCACACCGCCGACCGGGCGTCGTCCCGTGATCGTGCACGTGGGGGAGTACGACCCCGACGTGGTGAGCGCGGCGATTCGCCTGGAGGTGGGTCGCGGCGGCCAGGTGTACTACGTGTCCAACCGCGTCAAGACCATCGACGACGCCGTGGCGCGCGTGCACGAGGCCGCGCCCGAGGCGCGCGTGGGTGTGGCGCACGGCAAGATGAGCCCGCGCGAGGTCGAGGACGTGATGATCGAGTTCGCGACCAAAAAGATCGACGTGCTCATCGCCACGACCATCGTGGAGAGCGGCATCGACAACGCGACCGCCAACACGCTGATCATCGAGGATTCGCAACGCCTGGGTCTGGCGCAGCTCTATCAGCTCAAGGGCCGTGTGGGCCGCTCTGCCACGCAGGCCTACGCGTACTTTATGTTCCCGGGCGAGCTGCCGCTCACCGAGGAGGCCACGGCGCGCCTGACCGCACTTTCCGAGTTCCAGGACCTGGGCAGCGGCATGCGCATCGCCATGCGCGACCTGGAGATTCGCGGCGCCGGCTCGCTTATGGGCGCCGAGCAGCACGGCAACCTGTCGAGCGTGGGCTTTGACCTGTTTACGCAGATGCTGGGCCAGGCTGTGGCCGAGGCGCGCGGCGATGACGATGCCGGCGTGGAGGCGGCGAGCGTGGGCATTAACCTGCCGGCCGACTACTTCTTGTCCGAGGAGTACCTGCCGGCGGTGGACCAGCGCGTGCTCGTGTACCGCAAACTCGCGGCGGCCGAGGACCTGGAGAGCATCGACGAGGTGCAGGAAGAGACCGAGGCCGCGCATGGCGAGCTGCCGTTGGCGGGACTCAACCTGTTCAATCGCGCGCGCATCCGCATTCGCGGCGAGCGTCTGGGGCTCGAGAGCGTCACGCTCAGCGGCGGCCGCATCACCTTTTTGGGCGGCGACGTGCCCAAGAAGGTGGCCTTTGAGCTAAAGACCCGCTATGGCGCGGTGAACTTCCCCAAGAGCCGCAAACTGTCGGTGCCCTACAAGGCGGGCGCCGGCGCGGGCAGCGGCCTGGGTCGCGGTCTCGACGCCAACGACGGTACCGGCCCCGTGGCCGCGGCACTCATGCTGTTGCAGCAGTTGGGTGCGAGCGACGACGACTAACGGGTCGACGCTGCAAACGCCCCATTTGGGCACTCTGGTTCCATCGAAAGGAAAGCATGTTCGGATACATCTATAAGAAAGATGCCGCCATGATCGCGGTTGTCCTGTGTCTTTGTCTGGGCGTGGGCAGTTTCTTCGACTATCAGATTTCGAGCGCGCTGTTCAACATCGGCAGCATGTACGGTCGCTTTGTCGAGGCGGCCGGCGAGCTGCCGTTCGAGCTGACGGCGAGCATCGCGGGCGTTATGCTCGTGCGCTCGGCACGCCCCGATTCCAGGGGGAGCAAATGGCTCGCTGCGCTGGGCGTTTTGATCAACGTGGGTCTGGTCGGCTACGAGATTATCGGATCGCTGCGCGTCGGCGGCAAGCTCATCGCGTTTCAGCTGGTGCTGACGTTTGTGCTGGTCATTGCGGTTAACGTTATTGCCTATCGCCTTACGCGCGACACCGCGCCCGACGAGCTTACGCGCTGGGCGTTGATGGTACTTGCCGTGTGGGTCGCTCAGGCCATTATCCTCAACGTGATCGTCAAGCCACTGTGGTCGCGCCCGCGCATGCGCGTGATCGAGGTCACGCCGGGGCTCAATTTTCAGCCGTGGTGGGTGATCGGCAATCCCGACAAGTGGACCTATATCGCCGCCGGCGTGATAAAGGACGGGTTCAAGTCGTTTGCGAGCGGACACACGGCGCATGCGGCGATCGGCCTTATGCTCGCCGGGCTTCCCGCGACGGCCTTTAAGGAAAAGCCGTCGCGACGCCGTGTTGTCTTTTGGGTCGCGGCCGTGGTCGCGGCGCTCGTCGCCTTTGGCCGTATCGTGATCGGTGCACACTTTTTGACTGACGTGAGCTGCGGCTTTGCCCTGGTGTTGGCACTTGAGTGCCTTGCCGCGCGCATTGCCTATCCCAACGGCGTACAATAGCCCCGTTTGAATCATCGGGCCCGTGCCCGGCTAGAGAGGATTGCCATGCTCGCGTTTAACAACGACTATTCTCACGGTGCACATCCGGCAGTGCTGCAGGCGCTCGTCGACACCAATATGGAGCCGCAGCCCGGCTACGGTACCGATGCGCACACCGAGCGTGCCAAGCAACTTATCCGCGAGGCCTGTCAGGCCCCCGATGCCGACGTGTTTTTTCTGGTGGGCGGCACGCAGGCCAACGCGACGGTGATCGACATGCTGCTCGCGCCGTACGAGGGCGTCGTTGCTGCTGAGACTGGCCACGTCGCCTGCCATGAGGCGGGCGCTATCGAGTTTGGCGGCCACAAGGTGCTCACCATCCCCGGCTACGAGGGCAAGATGCACGCCGAGGACCTCGAGAACTATATCCAGGTGTTCTACGAAAACGAGAGCTACGAGCACACGGTGTTCCCGGGCGCCGTGTACGTGAGTCTATCGACCGAGTACGGCACGCTGTACTCCAAGGCCGAGCTCGCGGCGATCCATGCAGTGTGCCAGAAGCGCGAGATTCCGCTGTTTGTGGATGGCGCCCGCCTGGCCTATGCGCTGGCGGCCGATGAGTGCGACATTACCCTGCCCGAGCTGGCGCAGCTGTGCGACGTGTTCTACATCGGCGGCACCAAGTGCGGCGCTCTGTGCGGCGAGGCTGTGGTGTTTTGCGGCATGCACACCCCGGCGCATCCCATTCCGCGTATTAAGCAGCACGGCGCGCTGCTGGCCAAGGGCCGCCTGACGGGTGTGCAGTTCGAGGCCCTTTTTACCGATGGCCTGTATTTTGAGAGTGGTCGCCAGGCGATTGAGACCGCTCAGGCGCTGCGTCGCGTGCTGCACGAGCGCGGCTACCAGTTCTTCTTGGAGACGCCGACCAACCAGCAGTTTGTGATTCTGCCCAACGAGGACATGGCCCGCATTCGCGAGCATGCCTCGATCGAGTACTGGGAAAAGTACGACGAGACCCACACGGTGGTGCGCTTTTGCACCAGCTGGGCCACGACGCAGAAGGACATCGACGCGCTGGCGGCTGTCCTGTAGCCTGATGAAATGACGAGAGGCCGCCTTGCGCTTGGATTTGGCGCAGGGCGGCCTTTGCTTTTGGGGGAGAAGGGTTGTATGACCGAGATGTCCGAGCCGACGATTCGCCTGGCGACGCCCGAAGACGCGCCGGCGTTGCTTGCCATCTATGAGCCGTATGTGCGCCAGACGGCGATTACCTGCGAATACGAGGTGCCGAGCGTTGAGGAGTTCGCCGGGCGCATCGAGCGCACGCTCAGGCGCTATCCGTATCTGGTGATTGAGCTGGACGGGCGTCCGGTAGGCTATGCCTATGTGAGTCCGCTCAACAGCCGCGAGGCATACGACTGGTCGGTCGAGACATCGATCTACCTGGCGCGCGACGTGCGCCACGGCGGGCTGGGCCGCAAGCTGCACGATGCGCTCAAGCAATGCCTGATCGCGATGGGCATCACCAACATGTGCGCGCTCATTGCCGTGCCGCACGACAAGGACGACGAATATCTGACGCATAACAGTCAGGATTTCCATGCCCATATGGGGTATCGCCTGGTGGGCGCCTTCGACCGCTGCGCCCAAAAGTTCGGCCGCTGGTACGACATGTGCTGGATGGAGTTGGTCTTGGCCGAGCGCGTCCCTAACCAACCCAAACCAACCTGGTTCCCCGACCTCCCCAAACCTACCATTTAGGGACAGGTTTATTTTGGCAGGTTAGCCGATGGGCTCGGTGTATTTGGCGCGGTCGGTGCGTTGGATGCGCTTGGAGACATGGAGCGGGCGGCCGTCGGTGTCGTAGACGTAGTCGGTGATCAGGATCAGCGCCTGCCCACGCTCAACGTTGAGCAAAAACGCCTCGTTTTGCGAGGCATAGCACACCTCAAAGGTCTTATGTCCCTGTGCCGGCGCGCGATGGAATTCCTGGCGCAGCGTGGCGTAGAGCGAACCGTTGATATCGCGATCGATGAGCGTCTCGAAGCTTGGCGGCAGGTAGGTGGTCTCCAGGCACAGCGGCACGTCGTCCAGGTAGCGCAGGCGGACAAGTTTGACGAGCTTGCTGCCCACGGCGGCATCAAAGAACTTGGCTATGCTGCCGCCCGCCTTGGTTAAGCCCGAGTCCACCGTGCGCGTGGTGGGCTTCATGCCCTGACCCTGGACCTGCGCCGTATAGCTCGAAAACACCAGGTTGTTCTCGTGGAGCGCCGGCGTGTCGGCCACAAAGGCGCCGCGCCCGCGCTCGGTTCGAACCAGACCCTCATCAACGAGCACCTTAAGGGCATGGCGTACGGTGCTGCGCGACAGCCCCGATTCGTCCATGAGTTCCATCTCGGACGGCAGCTTGTCTCCGCGCGCGTAGGTGCCGGCGGCGATGCGGTCGCGCAACATGCCCGCCAAGCGCTCGTACTGGCTCAGTTTCTTTTTAGATGAAGCGTTCATGCGATCAACCTGTATCTAACTTGTATGAATATCTAATCAGGCATGTATTCAATACGACAACAAAACCGCTGGTAGCCAATTATCAAAAACCGCATCAGCAAAATTTCTAAGACAAATATAGCATACAACTAGTCGACATAATCAAAACATGTATGTAACTTGTATGCCATCGAGAGCATCAAACGAGAAGAAAGGCTGATGCACGATGACTACTCAGGAACAGGTTAAGGATGTCGTCTCCCAGGTTTTGGCTGACAAGGCAGACAAGGGCGGCATCAAGCGCGTCGTGTGGATTGGCGCCGGCGGATCCAACGGCGGCAACTATCCTGCCCAGTACTTTATGGAGCACGAGGCCACGCAGGTCGTGAGCTCCAGCTATACCAGCAACGAGTTCGTGCACGCCACGCCCGCCTATGTCAACGAGAACACCCTGGCCGTTGTCGTGTCCATGCGCGGCACCAAAGAGACCATCGTCGCCGCCCAGGTCGCCAAGGACCACGGCGCCAGCACCATCGCCATCTATGTTGACGAGTCCGGCCTCACCGAGGTCTGCGACTACAAGATCCAGTATGACAGCCTGGCCGTCGACGAGTCCTGCATGGGCCGTACCAACTCCGCCGTCGTGACCATGATCGCCATGGAGCTTACGCAGCAGACCGAGGGCTATGCCGAGTACGAGACCGCTATGGCCGCGTTCGACTTGGTCGACCCCATCTATCGCAAGGCCGTCGAGTACACCCGTCCGCTCGCAGCTAAGTGGGCCGAGCAGAACGCCGACAAGCCCTGCATCAACGTCATGGCTCAGGGTCCGCTCTTTGGTGCCGCCTACGTCTTTAGCATCTGCAACGTGCAGGAGATGCTGCAGATCGACTCCTGCACCATCAACACCTGCGACTTCTTCCACGGCCCCTTCGAGATCCTGGACAAGCGCACCTCGCTGTTCCAGCTCATCAGCGTCGGCCGCAGCCGCTGCAACGACGAGCGCGGCATCCGCTTCGTCAACCAGTACGGTGGCGAGCGCGTCTATCAGCTCGACGCCAAGGAGCTCGGCCTCAACGACATCAAGGACAGCGTGAGCGAGTACTTCAACCACCTGATCTTTGCCCCGATCCTCAACAACGTGTATATGCGCGCGCTCTCTGCCGTCACCCACAAGGACTACATGACGCGCCGCTACATGTGGAAGCTTGATTACTAAGGGATAGAGCAGCCTGGCAACCCATATGAGGTTGGGGCTTAGACGTTGGGGACGTTCTTAAATGGCTAGTCATTTAAGAACGTCCCCAATGAGTATGTGAGGAAGCAGATTTTTCCGCTCGCCGATTTGTGTCTTGAAAAATGTATATAACGACTATAACGTAGTGTGAAACATATTGGAAACAATACCGAGGGGGCTGCGTTGAAGAAAAGCAATCTGGGCTATGTGCTGGTGCTGGTCGCCGCGCTTATGTGGGGCAGCATCGGAATCTTTGTAAACGGCATCTCGGCCATGGGCGTTTCGTCCCAGAGCATGGCTGCCTTTCGCTTGTTGGTCGGAGCGCTTATCTTGGCACCGGTCCTGATGTTTATGGGCTGCCGTCCGGGTGAGGGGTCTACCGTGGCTCAGGGTCCGCTGGCCCTGTTCAAAGCAAGCCCCAAAGAGCTCGTCCCCTGTGCGCTTGTCGGCATCGTCGGTTTGGCCGCCGCCAACACCTGCTATTACGAGTGCATGGGCGAGGTCGGCATGTCCACGGCCTCGGTGCTGCTCTACACCTCGCCGGTGTTTGGCGTCGTGCTCGGCCGCGTGCTTTATCGCGAGGACGTGACCCCCAACAAGCTCGTTGCCATTGTCTTTAACATCGTTGGCTGCGTGCTTGCAGTGACCAATGGCGACCTTTCCGGTTTCCATTTTTCGGTTTGGGGCGTCACGTCGGGCGTGATTGCAGGCCTTTGTGGTGCGTCGCTCGCGGTGTTTAGCCGGATAGCAACCAAGACGGTCCACCCGCTGGCTGTCACGTTTTGGGGCTTTGTTTTTGGCGGTGCGGTTATGGCAGCTATCGCGGCTCCGTGGCCGGATGTCGCCGCGGCAATGTCGCCACAGCTGCTGCTGCTGTTCCTTGGCTTTGGACTCATCCCCACAGCCGTTGCTTACATCTTATATATGCAGGGTCTGTCCATGGGGCTCGAGACATCGAAAGTTCCCGTCGTAATGTCTTTCGAGACGGTCGTCACCGTACTGGTGGGCATTGGTGTCTATGCCGAGCCCGCCGGCGCGATCAAGGTCCTGGGCATCGTGCTGGTGCTCGCGTCCATCCTGATCATGAACACCGACTTCTCCAAGCTGCGCAACAGTGTGTTTGTCGGTCATGTCGTTGAGAGCATGACCTTTAAGCCCAACGCGTGGTGGACGGAGAAATCGCAGGACATGGATCTGTTTAAGGAGCGCACCGGCATCGCGCTGGAGCCCACCGTGCAGGAAAGCCCCTGGTACTTCGTGCGATAAGGGATTGGCGCGGCGTCTGATCGGGCACCGCCTGGCCAGCGCCGACCTGCCCTGCGCCAACGTTACGAGTACGTTAAACCCGTCAACGGTCGATTTTCACCCGCGAACGGTCTTTATACTAATTAGCAATATAAGCAACGTATAAGACGTTATAATGACCATAACGAAAAGGAGGAGGCAAGATGAATCAGATCATTCTCGCATCTCATGGCGGCCTGGCCGCAGGCGCCAAAGACACGCTCGAGATGGTTCTCGGCGACGTGTCGAACGTCCACGTCGTGTCGCTTGCTCGTGACGACAAGGAGCCCATCACCAATAAGGTGGACGCCATGATCGCCACGTTCAACGCGGACGACACCGTCTATGTGCTGACCGATATGCTCGGCAGCTCGGTCAACAACAACATGGTCGAGCTTTCCAAGAACGGCACGAAGTTCACGGTTGTCAGCGGTTTCAACATCCCGCTGGTACTGACGCTCGCTATGAGCCCCGTCCCCATCAAGGGCGCCGAGCTCGCGGCCCTCATCAACGAGGCCCGCACCGGTCTGACCAACCCCAACGCACCGGTCGAGGCTGCCGCGGCTCCCGCCAAGAAGGCCAAGGCGTCCCGTCACAGCTCCGGTCCCGCCAAGATCGTCCTCGCACGTCTTGACTACCGTCTGCTGCACGGCCAGGTCGTCTTTACCTGGACCACCAAGGTTCAGGCCGAGCGCATCATCGTCGTCGACAACGCTGCCGCCAACGATGACATCAAGAAGGGCGCTCTTAAGCTGGCCAAGCCCCAGGGCGTGCGCCTGAACGTCTTCACCGTCGAGCGTGCCCTCGCCAAGATGGACAAGCTCAACACCCTCGGCGAGCGCGTCATGTTCGTCTTTGGCAACACTGCCGAGATGCTGCAGTTCTGCCAGGGCTACAAGCTCGACGCCATCAACCTGGGCGCCACCGCCAACCACGACGGTGCCGATCAGGTCGGCGGCAAGGACAGCTCCGTCTTCCTCGACGCCACCCAGAAGGCCGACGTCAACCAGCTGCTCGACATGGGCATCAAGCTCTATGTTCAGCAGACCACTACGTATCAGCGCGTCGACATCGACGCCAAGCTGTAATCAACCAGGCTTTTGCCTGACTGAAAGGAGAAGGGTATGAATACGTTCATCAGTGCGGTGCTCGTCGGCCTCGTCGGCGTGTTCTGCATGTGGGACTCCCGCCTGCTCGGTCGTCTTAACTTCGAGCAGCCCCTCGTTGGCGCTACGCTCGTCGGTCTGCTGCTGGGCGATGTGCCCACCGGCCTTGCCGTCGGTGCCGCCGTCGAGCTCGTGTCCATGGGCCTGGTGCAGGTCGGCGCCGCCGTTCCGCCCGATATGGTCCTGGGCGGCATCGTGGCCGCTGCCTTTGCGTGCCTGACCGATGCTTCTGCCGAGACCGCCATGACGATCGCCATCCCGGTCGCCGTCCTGGGTCAGCTCCTCGGCATCGTGTTCCGTTCCATCATCGCCGCCCTTACCCATGTGGCAGATAGCGCGATTGATAACGGAAAGTTCAAGACCGCCTACCGTATGCACATCTGCGCCGGCTCCGGTCTGTACGCCGTCATGTACTTCCTGCCGATCTTCCTCGCCGTCTTTGTTGGCACCGACCTGGTTCAGGCCATCGTCAACATGGTTCCCGAGTGGCTGTCCACTGGTCTTAACGTTTCGACCAAGATCATGACCGCCTACGGCTTGGCCCTGCTGCTCACCATGATGATCAAGAAGGGTATGACTCCGTTCCTGTTCATCGGTTTCCTGCTCGCCGCTTACCTCAACCTGTCCGTCATCGCGGTCGCTCTGATCGGTGTGTGCCTGGCTGTCGTCTTCATGGGCTTCAAGTTCAACGGTTCCCATGCAGCCGCCGGTGTCGATTCCGACTACGATCCGCTCGAAGACGACGAAGACTAAGGAGGAACACACTATGGCAACCGCAACCAAGGACGTGTCCCTGAACAAGAAGGTCAGCCAGTTCTTCTGGCGCTCCTGGGCCATCCAGGCCTCTTGGAACTACGAGCGTCAGATGAACATGGGCTTCCTCTACGGCATGGTTCCCACGCTCGATCGCCTCTATCCGGATGAGTCCGACCCCAAGCAGCTCGCTGCTAAGAAAGAGGCTTACCACCGTCACATGGCGTTCTACAACTGCACCCCGCAGACGAGCGCTTTCATCCTGGGCCTCGCCGCCTCCATGGAGGAGGAGTACGCCAAGGATCCCGAGAACTTCGATCCCGATTCGATCAACGCGGTCAAGACCTCCCTCATGGGTCCGCTTTCCGGCATCGGTGACTCCTTCTTCCAGGGCACCATCCGCGTTATCGCCTTTGGCCTGGGCGTTCAGCTGGCTCAGCAGGGCTCCATCATGGGCCCGATCCTGGCCATGCTCATCTCCATCGTCCCCTCTGTGCTGATCACTTGGTTCGCAGCCAAGATGGGCTATCAGGGCGGCCACGAGTACCTGAGCAAGCTTCAGGGCGGCGACCTCATGGAGAAGCTCATGTATGTCTGCGGCATCGTGGGTCTTATGTCCGTGGGCGGCATGATCGCCACGCTGATCGGCGCCACCACCCCGCTGCAGTTCGCTGAGGGCACCGTCGTGATTCAGGACATCCTGGACGGCATGATGCCCCAGATGATCTCCCTCGGCCTCACCGGCCTTATGTACTGGCTCATCAAGAAGAACGTCAACACCGGTTGGCTTCTCGTGATCGCCATTGTGGGCGGCATCGCCCTCTCCGCGGCCGGCATCCTGGCCTAGTCGCGACTAAGCGCCTAACCGCTTTCCCCCGGGGGCCTGCCTGGCATCCCATACCCCAGGCAGGCGTCCATCCCCAAAATGTGACAAAGGGACAGTTCCTTTGTCGCATCCTCAACGGGCCGGCGACTCGGTCCAAACCACGGTAACCCTGCGAGCGCCCGGCAATGTGGCGCCGCAAAAATCGAAAGGAATGTGTCAGATGTACGAGATCGACCTTAACCTCCCTAAGCAGATCGTCGCTGACGTCCTGTCCAACCACGAGATCCACAGCGTCGCCTTCGTCGGCTGCGGCGCTTCCATGTCCGACCTGTATCCCGCCAAGTACTTCCTGGCCAACAACACGGACAAGCTGAACGTTCAGATCTTCACCGCTAACGAGTTCAACTACGACACGCCTTCCTGGGTCAACGAGCACACCTTCGTGATCACCTGCTCCCTCGGTGGCTCCACGCCCGAGACCGTCGAGGCCAACAAGACCGCCAAGAAGCACAACTGCCCGGTCGTCTCCCTCACCAACAAGGCTGGCTCCGCTCTGACCGTCGACGCCGACCACGTCATCGTTCACGGCTTCCACGCCAACTACGCTGCCAAGTGCGAGAAGCCCGGCTATGCTATCGCTCTTGCTCTCGAGATCCTTCAGCAGACCGAGGGCTATGACCACTACGAGGACATGATCACCGGCCTCACCAACGTCTTCGAGCTCTGCGAGAACGCCGCTCAGTCCTGCAAGAAGCTCGCCAAGAAGTTCGCCGAGGACTTCAAGGATGACAAGATGATCTACTTCATGGCTTCCGGTGCCTCCGAGAAGATGGCTTATTCTCACGCCGCCTTCCTGTTCACCGAGATGCAGTGGATCGACGCCGCCGCCTACAACACCGGCGAGTACTTCCACGGCCCGTTCGAGGTTTCCACCGAGGGTAAGCCCTACGTCTTCTTCATGTCCGATGGCGCTACCCGTCCGATGGACGCCCGCGCCCTCACCTTCCTTAAGCGCATGGGCGCCAAGGTCGCTCTGATCGACTCCAAGGACTACGGCCTGGCTGACGCCGTGCCCGCGAGCGTTGTCACCTACTTCAACCCGCTGCTGCACCTCGCCGTTATGCGTGAGTACGGCAACCAGATCGCCGAGGCCCGCCAGCACCCGCTGACCATGCGTCGCTACATGTGGAAGCTTTCCTACTAATCACAAGTAAGTAAACCTTACGGGTTGATTGAAAGGGGATGGGGTTTGCGCCCCGTCCCCTTTTTTTGCTCTGGGGAGGGCGTATCCCTCGCGCCACAAAACCTCAGATAAAACCTACCAAAATAAACCTGTCCCTTTTTGGCAGGTGGGAGGAGATGCGTATGATCAAGGCAGTGCTGTTTGACATGGACGGCGTGCTGGTCGATACCGAGTGGTTCTACAACCGTCGCCGCGTGGCGTTTATGGAAGAGAAGGGGTTCCACTTTGACGAGATTCCCGATCTTTCGGGGTCTAACGAGCCCGCCATTTGGGAGGCGCTGGTGCCCGACGATGTTGAGCTGCGCGAGCGCCTGCGCGTGGAGTACAAGCAGGTCTACAGCCCGGACCATCCCGTTCCGTATGCCGAGCTGCTCAACGAGCAGACGGAGCCGGTGATGCGTGAGCTGCACGAGCGCGGCGTGAAGTGCGCCATCGCGAGCTCGTCCTATCGCGAGCTCATCGACGAGCTGGTGGAGATTGCCGGCATCGCCGACGTGCTGGACTACACCATCAGCGGTCACGAGTGCAGTGCGTTTAAGCCCGATCCCGAGATCTACCTGCGTGCCATGGAGGCGTTGGGGGTGGAGCCTACCGAGTGCCTGGTTATCGAGGACTCGCCTTTGGGTATCGAGGCCGGCAAGCGCTCCGGCGCCCGCGTCCTGGCGCTGCGCCCGCACGAAGGCGTCAACCTGGACCAGTCCGCCGCCGACGTCGTCATCGACAACCTGACCGACATCCTACCTGCCATTTAGGGACAGGTTTATTTTGGCAGGTTTTATCTGGGCAAATGCCGAATTCGCCGTGAAGGGACCGCTCTCTTCACGGCGTTTTTCTTTTGGGCGGCCTCACGGTCCTTCTGATGGTTGTCGAGGGAGGGTGAATTGAAGCGCTCCCGCACGCTCCATGCTACAATCGCGGGCATGCCTCACAACTAGATCTGCCTTCGAAAGGAGCCTCCGTGGCGAACGCCATCGATCAGCTCACGGACCGCGTGCTCGTGCTCGGCCGCCTCACCATCGTTCGCCGCGCTATTACTGCCGTGGCGGTCACGATTTCCGCCGTTCTCCAGACATTCCTGATCCAGGCGTTCATTCAGCCCGCCGACCTGCTTCCGAGCGGTCTCACCGGCGTCGCGGTCCTGCTCGATCGCGTTACCTCGCTCGGCGGCGTTCACATCGACATCTCGCTCGGTATGCTTGCGCTTAACATCCCCGTGGCGCTCCTATGCTGGAGCGGCATTAGCAAGCGCTTCGTCATCTTCTCGATGATGCAGGTCGTGCTCTCGTCGCTGTTCCTCAACGTCTTTCACTTCGCTCCATTTTTGGGCGACAAGATTATGCTCATCATTTTTGGCGGCGTGGTCTCGGGTCTGGGCGCTGCCATTGCGCTTAAGTCCGGCGCATCCACCGGCGGCACCGACTTTATCGCGTTATGGGTCTCCAACCACACGGGCAAGACCATCTGGGGCGTCATCTTTGGTTTCAACTGCTTTATCCTGGCGATCTTTGGCTTTATGTTTGGCTGGGACAATGCGGCGTACTCCATCGTGTTCCAGTTTATTTCGACCAAGACCATCGACAGTTTCTATCGTCGCTACGACCGCGTGACGCTGCAGATCACGACGCGCAAGGCAGACGAGGTCATGACTGCCTACGTAAACCATTTTCAGCACGGCATTAGCTGCGCCGAGGTCGTCGGCGGATACAGCCGCGAAAAGATGTACCTGCTGAACACCGTTGTCTCGACCTACGAGAGTCAGGACATTATCAAGCTGGTGTGCGACATTGATCCCGGCGCCGTGATCAACGTGTTCCACACGCTCAACTTTGTGGGCGGCTGGTGGGGCGGTCATGTCGACGAGCCCATGCCCACGGCCGTACCTGATCCCGACAAGCCCGCGCGCATGGCCAGCAGGCAGGCGCGCCTCAGCGAACAGGACAGCCTGCAGCAGGACGACGGCAGGTAGGGTATTGGCATTTTGCCGGCCTGGCGCAACCCTTCCGTATGAGCCCCTCGAAAGCCTCGCTGCTTTCGAGGGGCTTTCGTTTTCCCAGATAAAACCTACCAAAATGAAGCTGTCGCTTTTTGGTAGGGAGGGTGTATCGTTTTATCATTATGAGGTAACATGAAACTAGACGTTATATACGTATTAGTTATTTCGATATTTCGATAAGAGTGATCAGATATGCCCGCGCCCAAAAATGCACCGCTTTACCAGCAGATTTACGATGAAATCAAGGATGCGATCGAGAAAGGTGTTTATGCACCCAAGGAGCGTATTCCGTCCGAGCTTGAGCTAGCCGAGCAGTACGACGTGAGCCGCATTACGGTGCGCCGCGCCGTCGAGGAGCTGTGCTCCGATGGCTACCTGGTTAAGCAGCAGGGCCGTGGCACCTTTGTCTCCACGCCGCACATCAACCGCCAGTTCCACGCTTCGACGCTACAGACGTTTACCGCGCTGTGTGCCGATAATGGCATGAAGGCGGGCGCGCATGTGGTCGATCGCCAGATTGTGCCGGCACGTCAAAACGAGATGGAGTTCTTTGGCCTGCAAAAGGACGCGCTGCTGCTGCATATTAAGCGCGTGCGTACAGCCGACGGCGAGCCCATCTTTGAGGAGAACATCTTTGTGCCGTTTGACGCCTACCGTGAGCTGTTGACGGCCGATCTTGAGGACAAGTCGATTTTTGCCGAGGTCGAGCGTGTTGGCGGAACGCCGATTGTCTCGGTTGGCTACCGCACGGTCGAGGCCGTTCGTGCCAATACCGAGCAGGCGGCCGAGTTGGGCATTGCTCCGCACGATCCGCTGCTCAACCTGCGTGCCAGCTTTACCGGTCCCAATGGCGAGCCGGTCCTGATGGGTAAGCAGTACTACGTGGGATCGCGCTACGTTATGGTGATGTAAGTTACGCGGTTTTACCAAACCGCGTAACGGCTCGACGCTACAAGCCCGCCAGAGCGGCAATCTGCCTTTCAACTTCGGCGGCATGACCAGAAGGTCAATGCCGCCTCGTTTCAAGGCACCTTGCTCGCTCTGGCGGGCTTTCGCTGTCGTTGCCAAAACATCGGCGTTGTGGCAGATGCCAGCGGCTACCCCCTTTATGTTGCGGTGGAATAGGGACTAAATGGGAGTCTCAGAGGCCAAAACAGTCCCTATTCCACCGCAACTTCATGGGGGCGTGCGACAATGCCCATCGGAAAACGTTTGTCATCTGGGGGTCTATCTATGCTGTACGAGTTTTGTGCCGAGAACTTTGAGCGGGTGCCGGCGGCCATTGCGGCGGGTGCGGGACGCATTGAGCTGTGCGATAACCTTGCCGTGGGTGGCACCACGCCTTCGGCCGGCGTTATCAGCGCTACGGTCAACTATGCCCACGAGCACGATGCACGGGTGATGTGCATGATTCGCCCGCGTGGCGGCGACTTTCATTACAACCAAGACGAGCTGCGCATGATGGAGATGGACTTGGGTCTTGCCGTGAGCGCCGGCGCCGACGGCTTGGTCTTTGGCTGCTGCAAACCTTGTGCCGGCGGATGGGCGCTCGATGAACTTACACTCGGCGCCCTCGTGATGGCTGCGGGCTGCGCGACCGAGGAGTGCAAGCGCGAGCCCATCGACATCACCTTCCATATGGCCTTTGACCAGCTCTCGCTCGAGGCTCAGCTCGATGCCGTTGACACACTCGCCGACTGCGGCATCACGCGCATCCTGACACATGGTGGCGCTGCCGGAACGTCGATCGAGGACAACCTGGAGCACCTGTCGCGTCTTGTCGAGTATGCGGGCGATCGGCTGACCATTCTTCCCGGCGGCGGCATTTCCACGGCCAACCGCGATACCGTGGCTGCGGCACTGGGCGTCTCCGAGCTCCATGGCACCAAGATCGTGCCGCTGGAGGTATAACCCGTGGCGCTGGTATTTGACGTTCAGCAGGCGAACGGCAAGCCCGACGATAACCGGCGCCCTGGCACCGCGTGCCCCTTTTGCGATACCGAGGGACTCGCCAATATCATCCGGCGCGATGGCGATTGCATCTGGCTCGAGAATAAGTTCAAGACCTTGCGGGCCACCCGTCAGACCGTATTGATCGAGTCGGCCAATCACGACGCAGACCTGGTGACCTATGAGTCGGATGAACTCCACCATGTAATGAGGTTTGCCCTGGGTTGCTGGCAGCAGATGATCGATTCACAGCAGTATCGAAGCGTGCTCATGTACAAGAACAAGGGTCCTCTCTCGGGCGGTAGTCTCGTTCATCCGCACATGCAGATTGTGGGTTTGGAGCAGGAAGACGGCTATGCTTCGCTGACTTCCGCCAATTTCGAAGGCATCAATGTCTGGCAACAGGGGAGAATCTCGGTCAACATCTCAACCGAGCCAATCATGGGATTCTTCGAGGTCAACGGCTCGGCTCCGCAGGG